>DATLFN010000023.1 GCA_035540975.1 Acidimicrobiales bacterium | reverse complement strand
GGGCGGGTGTCGGGCGGGCGGGCGGTGAGCCGGCTACCGGCGGACGGCCAGGGTGATGAGGCCGAGGAAGCCGTCGCCGTCCTCGGAGACGGTGAGAGTGGTCTGCGGGCGGTAGATGCCGTCGTCGTCGTTGCGGGTGCTGCGGTTCGGGCGGGACGAGTAGGGCGCGGCCCGGTAGGCGGCGTCGGTGACCGCGTCGTCGAAGTAGAGCTGGGTGGTGAGCGCCTCGGCGTTCGAGAGGTGGACCTTGGCGTGGATGTGCACGGTCCGGCCCTGGTACCAGCCGGGGTAGATGGTGAGGATCTCGGCGATCCCGTCGGCGTTGGTGACCTGGGCGCCGCGCAGGTAGCGGGTGTCGTCGACCGGCCCCCGTCCTCCGCCTCCGGTCCCCCGGGAGGCCGCCTCGAACCCCGAGTAGAGCCCGCCGGCGTCGCAGTGCCAGATCTCGAACACGGCGTCCTTCAACGGCGTGCAGCCGTCGGCGTCGACCACCCGGGCCGCCACCCGCAGCGGCGTGCCCTGGCGGTCCTCACGGATGTCACCGCGGATCTGGTCGACGTCGAGGTGGTACGGCCCCTCCGTCTGCTCGGGGGTGAGCGCGCACGACGAGGCGGTGCCGAAGTCGCCAGCCGTGAGCGCCCCCGCACCGGGTGCCGCCGCACCGGCGGTCCCGGTGGTGGCGGCGCCCGCCGTCGTGGGGGACGACCCTCCGCCGCCGCCGGTGGTGGTGGGCGACCCGCCGGAGGCGGGGTCGCCGCCGCCACCGCCGCAGGCGCCGAGGACGACGGCCCCGGCGCCGGCGCCGGCGAGGAGGCCGAGGGCTCGGCGGCGGTCGATCCTGGGGGGGGTGGTCATCGAGCCTCCTTGGGGGACGGGAATGGCGCAGGTGGTCGGAGGCGATGCCGGCGGGACGGCCGCCGAAGGCCCCGCCGGCGTCGCCGTCACAGCGAGATCTGGTCCGTGACCGTCGTACGGGTACCGGTACCGGTGGCGCCGGGACGGCCGCCGTCGCCCTTGTCGGGGCAGTCGTCGCGGTCGGCCGCCGGGCCGTCGTCGGTGGCGGGCGCCTCGTCGGTGGCAGGCGCGTCGGTGGACGGGGCCTCGGTGGACGGCGTGGTCGGGGCCTCCTGGGCCCAGGCCAGGCCGACCCCGCCGACGGCGAGGGCGGCGACGGCGCCGAGGGTGGCGCCCAGGATGCGGGGCTGCAGGTTCATGGTCGGGTCCTTGCTTTCCGTGCTCTGCGTGCGCCCGGCGTTCGGGCCACGACGGAGAGGGTGCGCGCCGCGGCTGGGAGCTAACTGTGCCCCGTCTGCGGAGTGGCGGGGCGTCACGACGGCGGGCCGCCGGTCCAGCTGCCGGTGAGCGGCTCGTCGGCGGCCGGGCCGGCCTCGGGCTCCGCCTCGTCCTCCGGCGGTGCGAGCGGCAGGTCGATCACGAACGTGCTCCCCTCGCCGGGCGCCGATTCGACGCGCGCGCTCCCGCCGTGGGCCTCGGCGATGGCCGCCACGATGGACAGGCCGAGGCCCGTGCCACCACCGGCCCGGGCCCGCGAGTCGTCGGCCCGGAAGAAGCGCTCGAACACCTTGGCCGCCACCTCGGGTGCCATGCCGGGGCCGTCGTCGGCCACGGCCAGGCGGGCCCGGTCGCCGGCCGCCGTCACCGCCACCCGCACCGGCGTGCCCGCCGGCGTGTGCGCCCGGGCGTTGGACAAGAGGTTGCCCACCACCTGGCGGAGCCGTTGGTCGTCGCCCCGGACCGTCACCGGCTCGGCGTGCACCTCGACGGGGCGGTCGGGCTCGACGGCGCGGGCGTCTCGCACGGCGTCGGCCACCAGGCGGTCCAGGCGCACGCGCCCGAGCTCGAGGGGCCGGCGCTGGTCGAGGCGCGCCAGCAGGAGCAGGTCCTCCACCAGGGTCGCCATGCGGTGGGCCTCGTGCTCGATCCGGCGCATGGCGTCGGCCAGCGCGGCGTCGCTGCGCAGGCCGCCCGCCCGCCACAGCTCGGCGTAGCCCTGGATGGACGTGAGCGGGGTCCGCAGCTCGTGGGAGGCGTCGGCTGCGAACCGGCGGACCCGGGCCTCGGACGCCTCCCGGGCGCGGAACGCGTCCTCGATGCGCGACAGCATCGAGTTGAGGGCGACGCCCAGGCGCCCCGCCTCGGTCCGCTCGCCCGGGTGCTCGACGCGCTGCGACAGATCGCCCCCGGCGATGGCGTCGGCGGCCCGGGCCATGTCCTCGATGGGGTGGACACCGAGCCGCAGCATCCACCACGACATCAGCCCCAGGGCGGAGAGCACGGCGAGCGTGCCGAACACCTGCACCAGCCGGATGCGGTCGACGGTGCGCTCGAGGTCGTTGAGGCTGATGCCGACCACCGCCACCCCGTAGCGGGGCTCCTCGATGGCCACCAGGCGCCACGATCCCGTCCCCTCGGACGCCTCGGCCGTGAACGGCCGCAGGGCGTCGTCGTGGCCGGCCAGGTAGGCGAGGACCTCGGCCCGGCGCAGGACCGGTGGCGGGTCGCTCTCGTCGGCCAGCTTCGACTGGAGCCGGGTCAGCGACGGCGACGTCGGGTCGCCGACGGCGAGGAAGTACTCGGAGAGCGTCTCCTGGTCGGGCGACGGGAAGCCGGGCCCGCCGCGGCCCCCGCCGTCTCCCCGGAAGATGCGGGGCGCCACCTCCACGAGCTGGCGGTCGACCCGGTCGAGGAGGAACGACTCGATGATGCGCGACAGGGCCACGTTGGTGAACACGAGCACGGCGGCCACCGCCACCAGCCCGACGAGCAGCCGCCGCCGCAGCGACATCAGCCCACCCGGGCCGAGTACCCCACGCCCCGCACCGTGTGGATGAGCGGCGGGCCCAGCGTGTCGATCTTCTTCCGGAGGTAGCTGATGTAGGTCTCCACCACGGTGGCGTGGCCGCCGAAGTCGTACTGCCAGACGTGGTCGAGGATCTGGTGGCGGGACAGGACCCGGCCGGCGTTGAGGAGCAGGAAGCGGAGCAGCTTGTACTCGGTGGGCGACAGGTCGATGGCCTGGCCCGCCCGGCGGACCACGTGGGCGTCGTCGTCCATCTCCAGGTCGGCCAGGGCCAGCTTCGACGAGCCGCTGCCCCGGCCCTGGCGGCGCAGGATCACCTGGATGCGGGCGACCACCTCCTCCAGGCTGAACGGCTTGGTGACGTAGTCGTCGCCCCCGAGGGTGAGCCCTCGCACCTTGTCGTCCACCGTGTCGCGGGCGGTGAGGAACAGCACCGGCACCTTCTGGCCGTCCAGCCGCAACCGGCGCACCACCTCGAACCCGTCGAGGTCGGGGAGCATCACGTCCAGCAGGACGACGTCGGGGTCGAACGCCTCCACCTCCCTCAGGGCGTGGCGCCCGTCGGCGGCGACCCGCACGTCGAACCCGAAGTGACGGAGGGCGGCTTCGAGCAGGAAGGTGATGTTCTCCTCGTCGTCGACGACGAGGACGCGGCTGCGGCGTTCGGCGCCCGTCGTGCCCATGGTCCAAGTCTCCCATCGCTCCCTCGGAAGTTCCTGTGAGTCCGCTGGGGGTTCCCGAGGGGGTAGGAACGTGGGCGTGCTCCCGATCTCGCCGGCCCGGCCCACCCCCGCCGCGCTCGACGCCCTCGTCGCCCGCCACCGCGGGGCGGCGCCCACCTATGCCGAGGTGGGGGCGACGGCGGGCCCGCTCCCCGACGGCTACCGCCACCGCCGCCGCACCGTCGACCTGGGGCGGGGCGACGCCGTGTTCGCCGCCGCCGCCGCCGGGCTCCGCCGGTGGGAGGCCCACCGCCGCAGCGGGGCGGTGGTCCACCCGCCCGGCGCCGCCGTGGCCGAGGGCCAGGTCGTCGCCGTCGCCGTCCGGGTGGCCCTCGCCTGGGTCACCGTGGTCAACCGGGTCGTGGGGGTGACCACGGCGCCGGGCCTGTCCGGCTTCGCCTACGGCACGCTCGCCCACCACGTGGTCGAGGGGGAGGAGGGGTTCTCCGTGCGCCTCGACGAGGCCGGCACCGTGCGGTTCGAGGTGGTCAGCTTCACCCGGCCGCGCGGTCGTGTCCTGCGCCTGGCCGGGCCGGTGGTCCACCCGCTCGACGACCGCCTGGTCCGCCGGTACCTGCGGGGCATGCAACGGCACGTGGCGGGCACGGCCTGAGGCGCTTCACGACGGCGGCGGCTGGGTAGGTCGCCCCGATGGTCCGTACCGTCCTCGTCACCGGCGCCGGCTCGGGCACCGGGACGGCCCTGCCCACCGCCCCCCTCGGCGCCCGGGTCGGCGCCCGGGTGGTCGGCACCGCCCGCCCCGACGACCGGGCGTACGTCGCGGCCCGGGCGGTTGGGCGCGCCGGGGCCGCCGTCGAGCCGGTGGCGCCGGACGTCACCGACGCGGCGATGTCGGCGGCCGGGTCGAGGGAAGCGGCCCCCGTTGGCTGACGGACCGGCCGCTGCCGCTCCCGCCACGGCGGCCGCCCAGCACCCGGCCGGACGCGGCGCCCCGTCCGCCGTCGTCGACGCGGTGCGGCGGATGGAGGCGGCACCCCTGCTGGACGGCGCCGCCCGGCCGCTGGCCGCCCTCGCCGGCGCCGTCGTCCGATCGCCGCGTGCGGCCGACGGGCTGCGCGGGACCTGGCTCGGGCACGCCCTCCACCCGCTGCTCACCGACTTCCCGCTCGGCGCCTGGGCCAGCGCCTCGTTCCTCGACCTGTTCGGCGGGCGGGCGGCCCGCCCCGCCGCCCGCCGCCTGGTGGGCTTCGGCCTCCTGGCCTCCGTGCCCACCATCGCCACCGGGCTGGCCGAGTGGCAGACGGTGGGGGGCCGCGGCGCCCGCCGGGTCGGCGTCGTCCACGCCGCCGTGAACACGGCGGCGACGGCGCTCTACGCCTCCTCGTGGCTGGCCCGCCGGCGGGGCACCCACGCCCGCGCCGTCGTGCTCGGCGTCGCCGGCGGCGTGGTGGCCACCGCCGGCGGCTACTTCGGCGGCCACCTCACCCTGGTGCGCAAGCTGGGTACGGCCGACCCGGCGTACGGCGCCGACCCTCCCGCCTGAGCCCGCTGGGCGCGCCTCGGCCACGCCGTTCCCCATCGGTGCCGCGACAGGGAACCTCGAGCGGGCCCTACCGCAGCGGGACGGCGGCCTCCACCTCGGTCCTCGAGCCCGGCTCGGACCGCACGGCGAGGCTGCCGCCCAGCTTCTCGACCCGGTCACGCATGCTGCGCAGGCCGAAGCCGCCGGTGCGCGCCGCCCCGACGTCGAACCCCTTGCCGTCGTCGGCGACGACCACCCGCAGCGACCCCGCGGCGCCGTGCACCCGGATGACGACCGACGTGGCCTTGCCGTGGCGCACCGGGTTCGACGCCAGGGCGGGGCCCACCGAGCGTCCCGCCACGGCCGGACGCCGGCCGGGCCGGGCTCTCCTGGTCACCCAACCCCCGGCCCTCCTGCTCGGCCGAGCAGTCCAGCATCTGGCCGGCACGAACCGAATGGCGGAGCGCGGCACGCCAGCCGCCGGCGTGGCGGTCGGGTCAGTTGCCGTTCGTGCTCCAGTGCCACGGCTCGGCCGGGAGGTTGGACAACCCGAACCGGCCGGCGTTGCGGGCCAGCCACTGGAAGGCGGCATTGCGCGAGGTGATGAGCGCCCCGTTCCAGGTGAAGTCGATGGCCAGCCCCTGCTCGTGCATCGACTGGCCGGGCCGGGCCGTGGGCGGCCTGCAGCTCGACGCCGGCTTGGAGTAGACGTCGTAGTCGCTGCTGCCACAGTTCGCCGCGCGGGTGGCGATCTGCCCGTCGGAGCTGCGGTAGCCGCTGCCACCGAGGGCGAACCCGTCGGCCGCGGCGGCGGCGAGGAGCGCCTCCACCTGGCCGGCGATCCGGGTCGCCACCGTGATGCCGCCGACCGTCGTCACGGCCACGCCGCCGATGCGCCCCACGGTGCCCCGTGCCGCCGTCGCGCCCGCCCGCCGGGTCGACGCCACGCGGGCGGCCAGGGCGGCCTGGCGCCGGGAGATCTCGGCCGCCAGCTGCTGGTCGAGGGCGGCCAGCGAGTCGGCCTCGGCCAGCGCCCGCTCCAGGCGCTGCTCGACGGTGTCGGCCACCTTCTCCTTCAGGTCCAGCGCCCTGGAGACCTCACGCAGCTCGCCGTCCACCTCCTCGCGGCGCGCCTCGGCCCGTGCCCGGGCCTCCTCGGCGGCGACCCGCTGGGCGGCCAGGTCCTCGGTGGTGGCCCGCAGCCGGTCGGCCACGTCGGCGCCCTGGCCGAGGGCCACGTCGAACAGGTACTGCCGGGTCGCCATCCGGGCGAGCGACCCGGCCCGCAGTGGCGCCATGGTCTTCTGCGCGGGGCCGCGCACGTAGGCGGCGACCGCCGCCTGGCGCATGGAGCTCCGCAGCAGATCGAGCTCGCCGGCCGTCCGCTGCTCGGCGACGAGGGCGTCCTCCGACGCCTTGGCCGCCGCCTCGGCCGCCTGCCGGGCGCTCGCCGCCCGGGCCTCCGACGCCCGGACGTTGGCGTCCAGCCGGTCGAGGGCCCGCTCCAGCTCGGCGTCCGACGCCTTCAGCACGTCCACCTCGGCGGCCTGCCGGGCCCGCTTCTTCTGGAGCTCGCGGCGCTGCGCCTCGGGGGTCGGCTCCTTGGCCGACGCACCGCCGACGGGAACGGCCGCCAGCAGCCCGGCAAGGGCCAGCACAGCGGCCCGGCGGACGCTTCTCGGTGGCCTGGAGGGCAAGGCGGCTCCGTTGTTCCACTCGGCGAACGGCACGGCGGGTGCCCGGCGCAGTCGATCCAGTGTCGCAACCCGCCGCCGGTCCGGCGCGGACGGTACCGCCGCCCACCCCGCGTGTCGAGCTCGGAGACTGGTGTCGAACCCGGCTCCTCCTGCCGGACGGTGACGGGGCGGCCGAGAAACCGCTGGTCAGGCCCGCATGCCCCCTGGCGGGGTTACCGCTCCTGGTACGGCACGGGCATGCCCAACCCGTGATCCATGAAGTGCTCGTTCAACGCCTGCACCAGGATGTCGACGCTCCCGCTGGCGAGCGGGCCACCCTCGGTCAGGTAGGCCCGCATCTCCTCGGGGCTGGCGTCACCACCCAGACCGAAGTACGCGAGCCACAGCTCGCCGTCGGAGAGGCCGGCGCGACGCCGCGCCGCCTCGAGGCTGCGCCGCACGTCGCCGACCGACCCGGCTCCGGCGGGAGCCGTCACGGCGTGGCCGGTCCTTGCCGCCTGCGGTCGACGATCTCCCGGGCGACGTCGTGGAGCTTGCGGTTCTCCCGCTGGGACGCCCTCCGCAGCACCGCGAACGCCTCGTCCGACGTGGCCCCCTCCGCCGCCATGATGATCCCCTTGGCCTGGCCGATGACGTCACGGTTCTCGAGGGCGACGGCCAGGTGCCTGGCCATCTCCTGCGCCCGCTCGAGCGCCTGGGCGTTGGAGACGGTGACCGAGGCCTGCGCCGCGAACATGGCGGCCTGCTCCTCGGCGCCGTCGAAGTTGCCCGGCTTCGTCGAATAGAGGTTCAACGCACCGACTGCCTGCCTCCCGGTGGAGAGGGGCAGCGACAACGAGCTCGCCACACCCTTGGCCACGGCCTGGGCGGACATCTCGGGCCAGCGGTCGTCGTCGGCGTAGGAGTCGACTCGGAAGACCTCCTCCTCGAGCATCGCCGCCAGGCACGGCCCCCCACCGGTGTCGTACTGCGCCTGGTCGACCTCCCGGGCGATCTCGGCCGAACAGACGGGCGTCGTCGTACGGCCGCCCTGCATGAGCGAGATGCTGGCCGCGTCACATCCGGGGATGGCCGCGGCGGCGAGGGACGTGACGTTGCCCAGGAGCTCCTCGAGGCCCTGCTCGCCGAGCAGGGTCTCCGCCAGGGTGCGGAGGCTCGTCTGGAGCGCTTCGTCGTCGGGGAGGCTGCCTTCCCCGACGACCGTCAAACTCCGATACCGGACACCATGAACGGCCCTCCCCATCGAGAGCCGGAGGGACCCCTCACTCAGTCGTGAGGTGGAACCACAGCGTGCTTGTGATCTCAAGCAGGTGCGACCTGGGGCGGGTGGTGCCGCCGGACCGAGGGCTCGACCGCCAGGGTACTACGCCCGGGCCGGACCGCCCATTCACCTCGCGATGGCGCGCCAGGGGGTGGCGCGCGATCGCGAGGTGAACCGAGCAGGGCCTTACGGTGCCGGTGCCATACCGACCATGGGCCGGTTGAGGCGGATGGCGCCCGTGGAGCCCGAGAACCGGGCGTCGCCGAAGGCGAAGACGCCGCCGTCGGCGGCCACCAGCCAGTAGCCGGCCACCAGCGGCGACGGCGTGGCCGCCATCCCGACCACCGGCGAGTTGAGGCGGATGGAGCCGGTGGAGCCCCGGAACACGGCGTCGCCGAAGGCGAACACGCCGCCGTCCGAGGCGGTGAGCCAGTAGCCCCTGCCGTTCACGGTCGGCGCCATCCCCACCACGGGCTGGTTGAGGCGGGTCCCGCCGGTGGAGCCGAAGAACTGGGCGTCGCCGAAGGCGAAAACGCCGCCGTCGGAGGCGGTGAGCCAGTAGCCGGGCCCGCCGAGAGGGTCGGCCGGGGTGTACAGCTCGGTCGCCGGGTGGTCGGTGTTCCCCACGACGAGGACCTTGCCGCAGTTGGCCCCGCACACCCGCTCGTCGGCCTGGAACTCCCGGGTGCTGCTGGAGAGGAGGACGGCCGTGCCGCCCGGCCCGCCTCCGCCGTTCGAGCCCCCACCGCGCTGGAACTGGAGCGATCCGGCCGAGCGGAAGGTGTTGGACTTCGGGTCGTAGATGTCGGCGGTGGCCCCCCCCACCCCGCCGGCCAGCGCCAGGACCCGGCCGTTGGGCAGCAGGACGGCGGTGGCGTTCCAGCGGTGGGTCTTGGGCGTGCCGGCCGGGCGGAAGGTGTTCGTCCGGTAGTCGAAGACGTCCGATGCCGGGACGGGCCCGTTGTTCCAGCCGTTGTTGACGAGGGCGTTCCCGTCCGGCAGCCGCGTCACCGTCGGCCTCGCTTTGGGGAACCTCATCGGTCCGGTGAGCGACCACGTGGCCGTGGCCGGGTCGAACGTCTCGGCGCTGTCGGTGGGGCCGAAGCCGCCGGCGATCAGCGCCCGGCCGTCACCCACCACCGCCATCTCGGTGAGGTACCGGGCCTCGTTGAGGTTGCCGGCCGGCTCCCACGCGTTGCCCACGGGGTCGAACAGCAGGCTGGTGCCGAGGGAGCCGGTGAGCGGGCCCGGGCGGCCCCCGGCGATCAGCACCTTCCCGCAGTGGGCCGCGCAGTTCGGCTCGGCGAGGCGGATGGCGGCGTGGAGGGTCCGGGTGCCCCCCATGTCGGGGGCGGCGCTCCAGGCGCCGGTGTTGGGGTCGTACAGCTCGGCCGAGCTGAGCCCGAGGCTGCCTGTGGCGGCGACGTCATGGCCGCCGGCCACCAGGACGCGGCCGTCCGGCAGGAGCGTGGCGGTGTGGGCCCAGCGCGCCGTCGCCAGGGAACCGGTGGGTCGCCACGTGCCGCTCCGGGGGTCGTACAGCTCGGCGGACGCCGTGGCCACGTCGGCTGAGGCCAGGGCGATCCGGCCCCCCGCCACCAGCACCTGCCCGTTCTCGAGGAGCGTGGCGGTGTGGTTCGAGCGGGGCGTGTTCAGCGAGCCGGTGAGCGACCAGTTGCCCTCACCCGCCCAGAACTCGCCGACCGGGTTGGCCGGCGAGGTGCCGCCGCCGGTCGTGACGGTGACCTTGTGGATCCCCTCGGCCAGCGGAGGCGTGACCGCCACGATGCGCGTGTCCGACTGGACGTTGAAGCTGCGGGCCGGCGCCTCCCCGAAGCGCACGGCCGTCGCCCCGCCGAGGCCGATGCCCTCGATCATGACGGGCGTCCCGCCGCCGGTGTCGCCGCCGCGTGGCGTGAGGCGGGTGACCAGCGGGCGGCCCGGGGTGTCGGCCGCCAACTTGGCCACGAAGCCGTCACCCGAGTTGGGCGTTCCCGGCACGAACCCGCCGCCGAAG
>DATLFN010000022.1 GCA_035540975.1 Acidimicrobiales bacterium | reverse complement strand
CTCGCCGAGCAGCCTCCGGCTGCGACGGCGAAACCCCTACTGGAACGGGTTGGCGATGGGGCGGACGATGTCGAGGTACAGGGATGACACGCCCAGGAACACCAGCATGAGGAAGACCATGTAGTAGATCGGCATGGCCTTGGCGACGTCGGCGTGGTACCGGCGGCCCCTGCGGGAGCGGATGCGCTCGTAGGTGGCGATGGCGACGTGGCCGCCGTCGAGGGGCAGCAGCGGGATCATGTTGAACACGCCCACGAACACGTTGATGTTCAGGAGGAGGGCGAGGACCTCGCGCCACCCGGTGTCGGCCGCCTGGGAAGCGACCCGCACGAACCCGACGGGCGACAAGAAGCGGTTCTCGCCGTTCTCGCCGTCCGTGCCCCCCACCAGCTGGCGGCCGTAGGCGGAGGCGCCGCCGGGCGAGAAGATCCCACCCAGGGCCTTGAGCGTGTCCACCGTCACCCGCCCCAGGCCGGTGGCCGAGCGGCCCACGGCGGCGATCGGGTCCGAGCGCTCGATCGGGAAGATCGGGTTGCCGATGCCGACGAAGCCGACCGGGCCCTCGGCGTTCTCGACCACCGGCGCGCCGTCGACCTCGATGGTGCTGAGGTCGACCGGGGTGGCGGTCAGCTGGAGGCGGCGGCCGTCCCGCTCCACGTCGAAGACGACCGGCCGCCCCGGGCGGCTGCGGATGTAGGCCGGCACCTCGTCCCAGGCCAGCGGGCGGCCGTCGACGGCCATAACGGTGTCGCCCACCCGGAGGCCGGCCTCCTCGGCCGGGCTCGGCCCCGACTTCAGGCGGCTGATCTGGCCGATGGTGAACTCCCGCTCGGCGGTCGGGACGCCGACCACCGCGAACAGGGTGACCAGGAGCAGGAAGGCGAGGATGAAGTGGACGGCCGAGCCGGCCACCGCCACCGACAGGCGCCGCCCGTAGGACTTCTGGCGGTAGGTGCGCTCCTCGTCGGCCGGGTCGACCTTCTCCAGGTTGCTCATCCCGACGATCTTCACGTAGCCGCCGGCCGGGATGGCCTTGACGCCGTACTCGGTCTCGCCCCTTCGGATCGACCACAGCCGGGGACCGAACCCGAGGAAGTACTCGGTGACCTTCATGCCCGCCCACTTTGCCGTGAGGAAGTGGCCCAGCTCGTGGAGCATGATCATCACGATGATGGCGGCGACGACCGCCACCGTGCTGGCGGTGTCGGTCACGATGGCCGCCACGACGCCGGCGACCACGATCAGGCCGAGGCGGAGGAGCGCGGCGCGCTGCTCCTCGGGCGTCGGGTCGGGCCGGGGCTCGCTCCTCGGGCCGGTCGAGATGTCGGTCATGCGGCTTTCGATCTCCGTTCGACGGCCGCGCCGGCCCGGTCCCGGGCGCAGCGATCGGCTTCGAGCACAACGCCGAGGCCGTCGGCTTTCGTTCCCGGCACCGCCTCCAGGCAGTCCTCGATGACGGCGGCGATGTCGCCCCACCGCAAGCGGCCGTCGAGGAAGGCGGCCACCGCCACCTCGTTGGCGGCGTTCAGGACGGCCGGGGCGGTACCACCCCGCCGGCCCGCCTCGTAGGCCAGGTCGAGGCAGCGGAAGGTGGCCCGGTCGGGCGCCGCGAAGTCCAGGCGGCCGAGCTCGCACCAGTCGATCGCCCCGAACGCCACCGGGGCGCGGTCGGGGTGGCCCAGCGCGTAGGCGATGGGCAGTCGCATGTCGGGGAGCGAGAGCTGGGCGATGGTGGAACCATCGGTGAACTCGACCATCGAGTGGACCACCGACTGGGGCTGCACCACGACGTCGATGGCGTCGTAGGCGACGCCGAAGAGCTCGTGGGCCTCGATGACCTCGAGCCCCTTGTTCATGAGCGTGGACGAGTCGATCGTCACCTTGGGGCCCATGGTCCAGGTGGGATGGGCAAGGGCGTCGTCCACCGTCACGTCGGCCAGCTCCCCCGCCGACCGGCCGAGGAACGGCCCGCCGCTGGCGGTGAGCAGGAGCCGGCGGACCTCGTCCCGGCGGCCCGACCGGAGGCACTGGTGCAAAGCGGAGTGCTCGGAGTCCACGGGCAGGATCTCGGCGCCCGGCGTGGCCCGGGCCACCTGCACGACCGGGCCGGCGGCGATCAGGGACTCCTTGTTCGCCAGCGCCAGCCGCCGGCCGGCTTCGAGGGCGGCCAGGGTGACGGGCAGGCCGGCGAAGCCCACCACGGCGTTGAGCACGACGTCGGCCGCCGTGGCGATCGAGGCCAGCGCCTCGTCGCCCACCCGCAGCTCCGTCGCTGCCGGGAGCCGGCCCTCGAGCTCCCGGGCGGCAGCGGCGTCGGCGACGGCGACCACCGCGGGCCGCAGCTCCTCGGCCTGGTCGGCCAGCACGTCCACCGACGACCGGGCGCCGATGGCGACGACGTCGTAGCGCCCGGGGTGGGCCCGCACCACGTCCGCCGCCTGCGTGCCGATCGAGCCGGTGGAGCCGACCAGGGCGACGGTGGTCACGACGCCACCGGGGCGATCTCTGGACGAGGAACGCCGCATACCGGCGTTCTGCGTCCAGAGAACGCACGAGGACGCGAGCGCGGACCGCCTGGCCGGGCAAGCTCCGCTTGCGACGGCGCCAGGCTCACGCCAGGTCCAGCAGCTTGACCAGGTAGTAGGTGGCGGGGAGGACGAAGAGGAGGGCGTCGAAGCGGTCGAGGACGCCGCCGTGGCCGGGGAGGAGCGACCCCATGTCCTTGACGCCGAGGTCGCGCTTGACCATCGACTCGCACAGGTCGCCGAGCGGCGCCACCACGGCCACCACCAGTCCGAGCACGAGGGCGTTGCCGGCCGTCCACGGGTGGATGCCGGGCAGGACGCCGACGAACAGCACGCTGGCGAAGACGGCCGACAGCATGCCGCCGATCAGCCCCTCCATCGTCTTGTTGGGGCTGATGTCGGGTGCCAGCGGGCGGCTGCCCATCTGGCTGCCGAAGAACAGGGCGCCGATGTCGTGGGCGGCGGTGGCGATGACGGCGCCGAGCAGGAACGCGATCCCCTCCCGGTCGGGCAGGGCCAGCAGCAGGGCGGCGAAGGACCCGAGCAGGCCGACCCACGAGAACACGAACAGGGTGATCGCCACGTTGACCGTCGGCCGGGCGCGGACGACCCCGAACAGGTACCAGAGGAAGGCGAACATCGTGGTGAGGACCAGCACCAGGGGCACGGCCGTCACCCCGTCGCTGTAGGTGGCGAACATCAGCGAGACGGTGGCGATGAGGCCGAGGAGCGTCGCCGGCCGGTAGCCGGCCCGGCGGAGCACGTCGTACGCCTCGGCGGCGGCGAGGGTGACGATGGCGGTGACGAGCACGAGCGCCGGCTTGGGCCCGGCCTTGAACACCAGCAGGGCGACAGCGGCCAGGGCGGCGCCGATGACGACGGCGCCCCGCAGGTCGCGACCTCCGGGCGGCTGAGCGGGCGCCTCGGGCGGCGCGCCGGCCTGGCGGGTGCGGATGGAGGTCGTGACCGACGCCGGCCCGGCAGCCGGCGCCCGCTCCCGCTGGGGCTCCGGCTCGGGCTCGGGCTCGGGCTCGTCGAACTCGTACAGGTCCGAGTGGTCGGTCCGGGAGTCGTCCAGGGCGCCGACCTTGGTGTCCTCGCCGCCCAGGGCGTCGGCGAACGCCGAGTCGTCCCAGTCGCTGTCCTGGTCGCGCCAGCGGGGGCCCGACAGCCCCGACCACGCGTCGAGGTCCTCGCCCTCGTCGTCGGTGTCGATGATGCGGGGGACCTCGCCGGTGGGCGGCTCCGTCCAGTGCGGCATCTCGGGAGCCTGGGCCGCCACCGGCGGGCGGACGACGGCGGCCGCGGGGTCGACCTGGCCGGGGAGCGGGAAGCGCTGGGCCGGCTTGGGGCCCGACGGCCGCTTGGGCACGTCGCCGAACCGGGGGGCGTCCTCGGGGCGCTTGCCGGCCGCCTGGCCCTCCTTCAGGGCGCGGGCCGCCTCCTCGGCGCCGATGATGCGCACGCCCTCGGCGCGCCGTCGCCCGCGGGCGTCCTCGACCTCTTCCTGCTCGTCGAACTCGTCGTCGTCCACCGGCCCCTCCCTGGGTCAGCCTCGGCCTGCGACCGTGCGGGTCACACCTCGAGCAGTTCCTGCTCCTTCGTGTGCAGCATGCGGTCGATCTCGGCCACGTGGTCGTGCGTGATCCGCTCCAGGTCCTTCTCGGCCCGCTCGAGGTCGTCGGCGGTGATGTCGCCGTCCTTCTCGAACGCCTCGAGGTCGTGGCGCGCCGCCCGCCGCACGGCCCGGATGGCGATGCGCGCCTCCTCCGCCTTGTGCTTGACGACCCGGACCATGTCCTTGCGCCGCTCCTCGGTGAGCTGCGGGAAGACCAGGCGGATGACCTGGCCGTCGTTGCCCGGGTTGATGCCCAGGTCCGACTGCTGGATGGCCTTCTCGATGGCCTTCATCGAGCTCTTGTCGTAGGGCGTGATGACGAGCACCCGCGCCTCGGGCACGCTGAAGCCGGCCAGCTGCTGGAGGGGCACCGGCGTGCCGTAGTAGTCGATCCGCAGCTTCTCGACGAGGGCGGGCGACGCCCGGCCGGTGCGCACGGTGCTGAACTCGTTCTGGGCGTGCACCACGGCCTTGTGCATCTTGTCCCGGCTCTCGGCGAGCACGGCGTCGACGTAGGACTCGTCGTCCGTCACCCGACCAATGTACCGATCGGCTCGCCCAGAAGGGCCCTTCGCAGGTTGCCGGGGGTCATCACGTCGAACACCAGCACGGGCAGGGCGTTGTCCTTGCAGAACGTGATGGCGGTCAGGTCCATCACCCGGAGATCCTTGTCGAGCACCTCCTTGAAGGTGATCTCGTCGAACCGGGTGGCGGTGCGGTCGAGGCGGGGATCCGCCGAGTACACGCCGTCCACCCCACTGTGGGTGCCCTTGAGCAGGACGTCGGCCTCGATCTCGACGGCCCGCAGCGCGGCGGGCGTGTCGGTGGTGAAGAACGGGTTCCCCATGCCGGCGGCGAAGACCACCACCCGGCCCTTCTCCAGGTGCCGGATGGCCCGGCGCCGGATGTAGGGCTCGGCGATCTCCGCCATCTGGATCGCCGACTGCACCCGGGTGGGCTGGTCGTGACGCTCCAGGGCGTCCTGGAGGGCCAGGGAGTTGATGACCGTGGCCAGCATGCCCATGTAGTCGGCCGTGGCGCGGTCCATCCCGGCGCCGGCGCCGGTGGCGCCCCGCCAGATGTTGCCGGCGCCGCAGACGATGGCGATCTGCACGTCCAGCTCGGCGCGTGCGGCCGCGATCTCGCCGGCCAGGCGCTCGACCACGACACCGTCGATCGTCTCGTCCGACGCCGAACTGGCGAACGCCTCACCCGACAGCTTGAGGACGACGCGCCGCCAGCGGGTCGACGGACCGGGCGTCACGCGCCGACGACCACCTGCGCGAAGCGCACGATGCGGGCGCCGCCCAGGACCTGGGCGACCGACTTCTTGTCGTCCTTGGCGAAGGGCTGGTCCAGCAGGACGTGCTCTTTGTACCAGCCGTTCAGCATGCCGTCCACGATCTTGGGCAGCGCCGCTTCCGGCTTGCCGGAGTTGCGGGCGACGGCCTCGAGGGTGGCCCGCTCGGCGGCCACCAGGTCCTCGGGGACCTCGTCGCGGCTGAGGTACCGCGGCTTGCCGAAGGCGGCGTGCACGGCGACGTCGTGGGCCAGCTCCTGGTCGCCGCCGCTCACGACGACCAGCACGCCGTTGACGCCCCGGCCGTTCTGCACGTGGAGGTAGGTGTCGAGGACCTCGCCCTCGCCGGCCTCGACCCGCTCCACGCGGCCGAGGTCGATGTTCTCCTTGAGCGTGACCTTGAGCCCGTCCAGCTCGTTCTTCTTCTCGGCCACCGCCGACTCGCCGGAGTCGGCCACCAGCTGGGCCAGCTCGTCGGCCAGGCTCACGAAGTCGGGCGACTTGGCCACGAAGTCCGTCTCGCACTTGAGCTCGACGAGGGCGGCGACCGGCCCCGACCGGGCCAGCGCCACCGCCCCCTGGGTGTTCTCGCGGTCGCTGCGCTTGGCCGTGCCGGCCAGGCCCTTCTCCCGCAGCCACTGGGCGGCCGCGTCGAAGTCGCCCCCGTTCTCGACCAGCGCGTTCTTGGCGTCCATCATCCCGGCGCCGGTCGTCTGGCGGAGCCGCTGCACGTCCTTGGCGGAGAACTCGGCCATGACTACCCCTCCCCTCCTGCCGCCGGGGCGGCCTCCGTCTCGGCGGTGGCGGGCGGGACCTCCGGCTCGGCCGTCCCGGCCGTCTCGGCCGGGGCGGCCTCGGCGGGGGCGGGCTCGGGCTCGGCGCTGGCGGGCGCCGCGGCCTCGGCCGTCTCGGCCGCCGCCGGCTCGGCGCGCTCGGCCGGGACCGGCTCGGCGGGGTTCGCCCGCTGGGCGGCCAGGCGGGCCTCCCGCTCCTGGGCCTGCAACGCGGCCTGGCGGCGGGCCTCGGCCTGCTGCTGGGCGCGGCGGGCCTCCTCCTCCGGGTCGGGCGGCGCCGGTGCCGGCCCACCGGCGGGCGCCGAGCGCACCGCCTTGCGGGAGGCGATGAACCGGCCCTCCTCCACGGCGTCGGCCACGATGCGGCACATCAGCGAGCCGGCCCGGATGGCGTCGTCGTTGCCGGGGATGACGTACTGGATCACGTCGGGGTCGCAGTTGGTGTCCACCACGGCGACGATCGGCAGCCCCAGCTTGTTCGCCTCGGTGACGGCGATGTGCTCCTTCTTGGTGTCGATGATGAACACGGCGTCGGGCAGGCGGGTCATGCCCCGGATCCCGCCGAGGTTGCGCTGGAGCTTCTCGAGCTCACGGCTGAGGATGAGCGCCTCCTTCTTGGGCATGGCCTCGAAGTCGCCGGCGGCCTTCATGCGCTCGTACTCCGTCATCTTCTTCACCCGGCCGCTGATGGTGGTGAAGTTGGTGAGCATGCCGCCCAGCCAGCGCTCGTTGATGTACGGCATCCCGCACTGGGCGGCGTAACGGGCGACCGGGTCCTGGGTCTGCTTCTTGGTGCCGACGAACAAGATGCTGCCGCCGTCGGCCACCAGGTTGCGCACGAACGAGTAGGCGACCTCGATGCGCTGCAGCGTCTGGTTCAGGTCGATGATGTAGATGCCGTTGCGCTCACCGAAGATGAACCTCTTCATCTTCGGGTTCCAGCGCCGGGTCTGGTGGCCGAAGTGCACGCCGGCCTCCAGCAGCTGCTTCATGGTGACGACTGCCATCTGCGCTCCTCCCCAACGGTTGTCGAGACGCCCGGTGCCGCGCCGCGCTCGGCGGCGACCGTGGGTGGCACGGGGCGGAACGGTCGTCCTCGGGCCCGGGACCGGGCCGAGGTGGCCCCAGTCTATCGACGGCGCTCCGGCGACGGCCCCCGGCGCACGATGAGGCGGCCGAGGAGGGCCGTGACCAGCATGAGCAGTGCCCACGCGATCGCCGCCGGGCGGCCGACCAGGCCGGCACCGGGACCGACCGAGGCGGCGAGGGCCGGGCCGGTGGCACGCTGGCGGGCGACGCGGAGGGGGACGGTGACCGTCGTGACCCGCCCGCCCCCGGCGTCGGCCAGGACGGCGACCGCGTACTGGCCCGGGCCCGGGAGGGGCGGCAGCGCCACGGTGGCCTCTCCCGGCTCGACCAGCGTGGGAGCCGTCTCCAGCGGCTGCGCCAGGCCGGTCCCCTCCACGCGCAGGCGGACCACCGCGGCGGAGCCGAGGGCGAACCGGGCGTCGCCGTTGGGCGCGCTCGGGCGGGGCGGCCGGGCGGCGACGGCGTCGAGGACGGGTGCCGGCTCCTGGTCGGCGGGAGGCACGACCCTCACCCTGCGGTTGCCGGCGGGGAGGAACCGCCAGGCGCCGTGGGCGGCGACGGCCACCGGGTTGCCCGCACCGTCCAGCACGCGGAAGCGCCCGGAGGCGTCGGCCGTGACCGTGCCCCGGCCGGTGGCGACGGCCACCCGCACGGTGGCGGGGAGCTGGTCGGGCGGTAGGACGGTGGGCTTCAGGCCGCCGTAGTAGCTGGCGAGGATGGCGGCCGCCTTCATGCCGCGCGTGGCCTTGCCGAGGGCGCCGAACTGGCTCATCCCGATCCCGTGGCCGTGACCCCGGCCGTCGAGGGTGGCCGTGCCCGTCTGGTCGTCGGCCAGGACGGAGAAGTGGGGGGAGGGCACCGCCCGCGGCAGCCCGCCCTGCGGCGCCACGGCCTCGTTGACGCGGGCGCGGAAGTCGGCGGCGGCCACGCCCGTCTGCCCGCCGGGCCAGTCGAGGACCACGGTGTCCCCGTCGCGGCGCAGGCTGGTGAGGCCGCCGGGGAGCCCGAAGAGCCGGGTGATCTCGCCGTAGCCGAGCCGGACCTGCCACGAACCGTACGGGCCGCGGGCGCTGTCGGGGTCGGGCGCCGCTCTCAGGTAGGGCCGCCCTCCGGCCACCGACCGCCCCCCGTTCGAGGACGAGTACATGGCGAGGATGGGAGCGCCGCGGTACAGCAGCACCTCGCCCCGGGTGGCCTGCACGGCTGCCACCCAGCGGGCGCCGTTCTCCTGGCGCTCCTTGGCCAGCCCGGCGTACACCTGGCACGCCTGGGTGGCACAGATGTCGGCCCCCACGGAGCGCGCCTCGGTGGCGACGTCCTTGCCCATCTCGTGCAGGGCGTAGGTGCGGGCGGCGATGGCCTGGGCCTTGAGGGCCTCGGCCGGCCAGCCCGAGGGGACCTCGGCGATGCCCTGGACGTACTCCTCGAACGCCACCTCGTTCACCACGGCCAGGCCGCCGGCCGCCGCGACCAGGTCGATCGCACCCCGGAACCGGCCCACGTCGCCGACGCCGACGAAGCCGTCCGGGCTGGCGTTCTCGATCCGCACGCGGTCCACCACCCACCCCCGGGCCGCCGGTGCCTTGCGCGCCTTGGCCGCCACCGGCGCGGGGCCGGTCAGGCCGACCACCACGCACGACGCCACGGCCACGAACGCCCGCGCTCCGCCTCGCATGGCGGACGAATCTACGCCGGGGAGGCCGCCCCTGTCCGATCCCCGGCGTCCACGCGGCCGCGGCGCGGGCATGCGACACTGGCACCGACGACCGGCGACCACCGTCCAAGGGGGGGTACACCGTGGACCTCAGCAGGCTCAGCCAGGGCGAGAAGATCGTGCTGATCGCCGGGGGCGTGTTGCTGATCGACCTCCTCTTCCTGCCCTGGTACGACTTCGACCTGGGGCTCGTCAGCTTCACCCGCTCGGCCGTCGAGTCGCCCAAGGCGTTCTGGGGCGTCCTGGCCGCCCTGGTGACCGCCGCCATGGTGGCGGTGGTCGTCGTCACCCGGTTCACCACGGCCAGGATGCCGGCGCTGCCCTTCCCGCTGGGCCAGGCCATGTTCATCGCCGGCGTCACCGTCGCCGGGCTCCTGCTGCTCAAGCTGCTGCTGGAGACCGACTTCCTCGGGGTGGGCGCCTGGCTCGGCATCCTCCTGGCCGGCGCCGTCGCCTACGGCGGGTTCCTCATGCGCAATGAGTCGCAGGGCGCGCGCCCGCCCACGCCGTTCTAGCGCGTCGACCTCATTCGTTCGCTTCGCTCACGCCATTCGGTCGAGTTGTATCGTGCTCCGGCGAACGAGCTCGCCCGCCTCCGCCCTGTCCTGCCCGGTGTCCGCAGCCGTAGAGGCCGCCTGCGGCGGCGAGTGCGGCCGCGGACCGTGCCGCGGCGAGCTCGGCGCTCGTTGCCGGTCACGCCTTTCCTACCGCGCGGCCCGGCCAGCTGGTAGGCCCCGGACCCCACCACGGCGACGCCGGCCGGGCGCAGCGCCGGGAGGTCGACCACGGTGCGGCGACGGCCGCCGGTGCCGCGCTCGGCTGGCGGCGCTCAGCTGGTGTCTCCATCACAGGCGGGCCGTCTTGGCTGCGGCCAGCGCCTCCAGGAACGCCTCGGGCGCCTGGCCCGGCGGCGGCCCCACGACCTTGGGCCGCAGGCGGCCGGCCAGCTCGCCGGCCAGCCGGGCCCGGGCGTCGGCCGTGAGCCCGCTGCGGCGGTCGAGGAAGCGGCGGACGGTGGCGAGCTCGTCGGCCGTCACCGCGGAGACGTCCCACGCCACCGCGGCGGCGTCCGCCGCGGGAGACCAGGTGCCGCTCGCCCTGGTCGTCGTCGGCGGTGCCGGCGCCGGCCGGCGGCCGCCGTGGCGCTCGCGCACGACCAGGGTGGCCGCCGCCATGTCGCCCAGGCGCTGGTTGCGGCGGCTGGCCAGCACGGCCGCCATGCCGACGGCGTAGACGCCGGGCAGGAAGTCCACCAGGCGGACGAGGTTGCGCACCGCGCTCGGCACGAAGCCGACGGGCCCGCCGTCCGACCGGACCACCCGCAGCCCGCTCCAGCGCTTTCCCGGCGTGCGGCCCGAGGCGAGCGTCTCGAAGAGCACGTCGTAGCCGAACTGGACGAGGAACAGCACGACCAGGAAGAGGGCGCCCACCACGCTCCCGTCGCCCCCGGCCAGCGCCGCGAGCAGCGCCACGGCGATGAGCACGCCGGTCTGGATCAGCTGGTCCACGATGCGGGCGACGGCCCGCGAGCCCAGCCCGGCGAGGGTCAGCTGGAGGTCGACTCCCTCCGGGGTGGCGATCGAGATGCGATCCTCGTACGGCACCCTGATGAAGCTAGACGTGTTCCTCCGAGACGGTGAGCCGGCGTGGGCCGAGCTGGCGCGCCTCGTCGGCTCCGCCGGCGGGCGCCCCGAGCGCCTCGGTCCCGAAGGCGTGCGACGCCTCGGGACGCTCTACCGGGCGACGGCCGCCGACCTGGCGCTGGCCCGGCGCCGCTTCGCCCTCGACCCGGTCGTCCCCCGCCTGGAGGACCTGGTGGGGCGGGCCCGCCACCTGGTCTACGCGGCGGACGCCCGGCGGGAGTCGGTCGGGTCGTTCCTCGGCCGGCGCTACTGGCGGAGGGTCATGGAGCGGCCGGCGTTGCTGGCCGTCGCCGCCCTCCTGCTGCTCGCCCCCATCGGCGTGGGCGCCCTGTGGGCCGGCAGCGACGCGGCCGCCGCCACCGGCGTGGTGCCGGCCGCCCTGGGCGGCGGGGCGGGCGACCGCGACCGCCAGGGCGCCGACCTCGGCTTCTCGACGGCGGAGAGCACCTCGTTCTCGACGCAGATCTTCGTGAACAACATCCGGGTGGCGCTCACCGCCTTCGCCGGCGGCATCACCCTCGGCGTCCTCACCGCCGCCGCCCTGGTCTTCAACGGCCTGGTGATCGGCGTGGTCGCCGGGCTGGCGGTGGCCGGCGGGCGGTCGTCGGTGTTCGTCCAGCTGGTGGCGCCCCACGGCGTGCTCGAGCTGTCGTGCATCGTCGTGGCCGGCGCCGCCGGCCTGCGCATGGGGTGGGCGGTGGTCGACCCGGGCCGCCGCCGGCGCCGCGTCGCCCTCGCCGAGGAGGCACGGGCGGGCGCCGAGCTGGCCCTCGGGACCGCACCGTGGCTCGTCCTCGCCGGCGTCGTGGAGGGGTTCGTGACGCCGGCCGGGCTGGGAGTCGGCCCGGCGCTGGCGGTGGGGTTCGGCCTGGCCGCCGTCTACTGGGCGCTGGCGTGGAGGCGGGGGCGGCCCTCGGTGGCGCTCACACCCGGGCCCGCCGCTTGAGCTCCAGATAGGCGGCGACGCAGGCCGCCGCCAGCTGCCCCGGTGGCGCCTCGACCACCTCGGCGCCGGCCCGGCGGAGCTGGTGGACGACCCGCGCCCTGGCGTCCAGCACCTCGACGGCGACCGACGCGGCGTAGGCGTCGAGCGGCGTGGCGGGCGGGGTGCGCACCAGATCGACCAGGTCGGGGTCGGCCACGCTCGCCACCACCACGGCGTGGCGGCGGGCCAGCACGGGCACGGCGTCCACCAGGGGGCGGGCGGCCGCCTCCTCCACCAGGTCGGTGAGGACGACGACCAGCGAGCGCTTGGCCCGCCCGACGGTGCGGAAGGCCAGCTCGTAGTCGCTGTCCACGGGCGCCGGCTCCAGGTCGAACAGGGTCTCGACGACGGCCCGGCCGCCCCGCCTGCGGGGCGGGAGGCGGCGGCGCACCTCGGCGTCGAAGGCCACCGAGCCGCAGCGGTCGCCCATCTCGTCGGCCACCAGGGCGACGGCGGTGGCCGCGTCGAGGGCGGCGTCGAGGCGGGTGAGGGGCGGCGTGCCGGCCAGGGGCGCCGCCATCAGGCGGCCGGCGTCGACCACCACGACCACGTCGCGGTCCTGGTCCACCCGGTAGGTGTTGCTCATGGGCCGCTCCAGGCGGGCGGTGACGCGCCAGTTGACCTGGCGGATGTCGTCGTCGGGCGAGTAGTCCCGCACCGACTCGAACTCGGTGCCGAGGCCCAGCGGTCCCCGCCGGAGCCGGCCCTGCTCGCCGAAGCGGCCCTGGCGCACGGCGAGGGCCAGGCGGCGGGCGGCGGGCACGTCGGGGTACACGGCGACCTCCGCCTCGCCGGCCGCGCCATGGTCCCACCGGCCCAGTCCGAGCGGCCCCACCGCCCGGGTGGCGACGGCAGGCAGGCGGTGGCGGCCACGGCGGCGGGGGACGAGCATGGCGTCGAGCTGCCCGTCCGCCTCCGACGGCTCCACCCGCACGTCGGGGGTGGCCGGCTGGCGAACGAGGAGGCGGCGGGCGCCGGGGCGGGCGGCCGTCACGGTGAGCGGTGCCGGCACGCCGCGGGCCAGGACGGTGGGGACGCGGCGCGCCACCTCGGGCGGGCGCCGCACGGCCAGGGCGTCGACCACGGTGGCCGCCGCCAGCACCAGGGCGCCCAGCACCACGGCCGGGACGGGCACCAGCAGGGCGGCGACGGCCAGGGCGGCGAGCGCCCAGGCCACCCGTGGCGTGGGGCTCACCGGGGGACGGGCACGGCCGCCACGCGCGGCGTGGGGCTCACCGGGGGACGGGCACGGCGGCCTGGCGCGGCGTGGGGCTCACCGGGGGACGGGGACGGCGGCCACCGCGTTCGCCACCGCGTCGTCGGGGAGGTAGCGCTCCAGCTCCGCCTCGGGCCGCAGCAGGAGGCGGTGACGCAGGACGGGGGCGGCCATGCGGATGACGTCGTCCGGGGTGACGAAGGCCCGGCCGGCCAGGCGGGCGGCGGCCCGGGAGGCGGCGAGGAGGTGGACGGCGGCCCGGGGGCTCGCCCCCAGGGCGACGCTCGGCAGCTGGCGGGTGCGCCGGACGAGGGCCCCCACGTACGCCGCCACCTCGGCGCTCACCACCGTCTCGTCCGTCTCCCGGCGGGCGGCGGCCAGGGCGCCCCGCCCCGCCACCGGCTCGACGTCGTCCAGGGTGACGGGGTCGACACCGCTGCGGGCCAGCTGGAGCATGGCCAGCTCGTCGGCCTCCGACGGGTAGCCCACGTCCACCTTCACGAGGAAGCGGTCGAGCTGGGCCTCGGGCAGGGGGTAGGTGCCCTCGTACTCGATGGGGTTTTGGGTGGCGACCACGAGGAACGGGTCGGGCAGCGGGCGGGGCTCGCCCTCCACGCTCACCTGCCGCTCCTGCATGGCCTCCAGCAGGGCGGCCTGGGTCTTGGGCGGCGTGCGGTTGACCTCGTCGGCCAGCACCAGGTTGGCGAACACCGGCCCGGGCCGGAACACCAGTTCGCGGTCGCGCAGGGTCATCGTGCCGGTGATGTCGGACGGCAGCATGTCGGGGGTGAACTGGATGCGCCGGAACTCCAGGCCCAGGGCCCGGGCGGTGGCGTTGGCCAGGAGCGTCTTGGCCACCCCGGGCACGCCCTCCAGCAGGACGTGGCCCCCGACGGCCATGGCCGCCAGCACGACCTCGACCACCCCGTCCTGGCCGACGACGACCCGCGACACCTCCGCCGTCACCGCGTCCCGCAGGGAGCGCAGGGCGCCACCGTCGCCGGTCACCGGCCCGCCGCTTCGAGGCGGGCCAGCGCCCTGCCCGCGGCCAGGACGTCGTCGTCCGTCGTGGCGGGGCGCAGGAGGGCGTCGACGTCGGCCGGCTCCAGCCCGAGCCCGGCGGCGGCGCGGCGGAGGTCGTCGGGACCGGCGTCCGACGCCAGGCCGGCGCGAGCCGTGACCCGGCGGCGGGCGGCGTCCTGGAGGGGGGCGAGGGACTCGGCCGGCCTGCGGGTGCGGACGAGCGAGGCGGCCACCGCATCGACGTAGGCGCGCCGGGCCGGGGGGAGCTCGCGCTCGGCGTCCTCGGGCGGGCCGAACCGCCGTCCCCGCGACCACACGGCGACGGAGGCGGCGACCAGGGCGACGCCCGCCGCCCACCGCCACCGCCACGGCACGACCCCCGGTCCGCGCGAACGCCCGTAGCCGTGGTGGGCCTCGGCGAACTCGACGGGCCGCCCCCGCTCCCCCACCGCCGCCAGCGCGAAGGCGGCGTTGTCGGCCTGGCCGAGGAGGCGGTTCTGCCACACCGACGGGTCGGCCACGGCGACCACGCGGCCGCGGCCGGCCGCCGTCACCGTCGCCAGGGTGGCGCCGCCGGCGGCCAGCACGGGCAGCGACGCGCCCGGGTCGGACCACGACCCGAACCCGCCGGAGGTCACCGTCGTCACCCCGTCGACCTCCGGCACCGGCACCAGGGGCGTGGCCCGCCGGGCGGGCTCGGTCGACCACCGCTCCGTCCCGGCCAGCCGCCGCAGCAGCGGGC
>DATLFN010000021.1 GCA_035540975.1 Acidimicrobiales bacterium | reverse complement strand
AGGTTGAAGTCCTCGTTGCGGGCGTCGGGGTGCTCCATGGCGGTGACGATGCCGGTGGCCAGGTCCCCGCCGTAGGTGTAGTGGCGCACCTGCGACCCGTCGCCCAGGATGTGCAGGGGGTCCTGGCCCTTGAGCACCTTCTGCACGAGGTCGGGCACGACGTGGCTCATGGCCAGCTTGACGTTGCCGCTGAGCACCTCGACGTCGCCGAGGGCGCGGCCCTCGCCCACGCCGACGCAGTTGAAGGGCCGCACGATCGTGTACGGCAGCCCGTACTGCTCGTGGGCGGCTCGGGCGAAGTACTCGACGGCCAGCTTCTGGAACCCGTACGACGACAGCGGCGGCGGGATCTCGCGCTCCTGGCCCTCGTAGGACGGCCAGGTGGGCGCCGACTCGTAGACCATGGAGGAGCTGAGGTAGGTGACCTTCTCCAGGCGGTGGTCCCGGTGGGCGGCGATGGCGGCGTCGCAGGTGGCGGCCATGATCCGCTCGTTGGTCGCCAGCAGGTCGTAGGCGTAGGCGTGGAAGTACGAGATGCCGCCGATCATGGCGGCGCCCGCGATCAGGTGGTCGCAGTCGGCCACCAGCCCCGTGAGCATCCCGGTGTCCCGGGCGTCGCCCTCGACCAGGGTGTACCGGGGATGGTCGTCGTAGGACCGGGCGACCCGGCCGTACTTGGAGAAGTTGTCCACGCCGACGACCGTGTGGCCCCGGGCCAGCAGCTCCTCGACCACGTAACCACCGATGAAGCCCGCCGAACCGGTCACCAGGACCTTGCTCACGTCGCCGCTCCCTTCCTGAGATCCTCGACGGTGAGCTTGCGACCGTAGGCGAACCGGTACCAGCGCAGGTAGCTCGGGAGCCACTTGGCGAGCTTGAAGTTGGACACACCGAAGCTGCGGTCGAGCCAGATGGTGGGCACCTCGGCCACGGGGAGGCGCAGACGGCGGGCCTTGGCCACCAGCTCCAGGCCCACCTCGAACCCGGCGTCGGATTCGATGCCCACGCTCTGCACGAAGGCGCGGTCGTAGGCCTTGAACGAGTTGGTGGCGTCCCGTGTCCCGACCCGGGCGAGCAGGTGGAGCGATATGCCGGCCGTGCGGGACATCGTCCGCTTGAGCAGGGGCCCGCCAACCTGCTGGCCGCCCTTCATGTACCGGGAGGCGGCGGCGACCACGACGCCGCGCTCGACGAGCCGGGCCAGCTGGTCGATCTGCTGGGGGTCGTCGCACCCGTCGGCCATGGTGACGACCACCACGTCGGCCCGGGCGTGGTCGATGCCCCAGCGGATGGCGCGCGCCGGCCCCCGCCCGTAGGAGTTCAGCGCGGGGACGACCCGGTCGTCGATCTGCGCGTACTTCTCCACGTACGGCGCCGTCGTGTCGTCGGGCGAGTCGTAGACGACCAGCACCTCGCAGGGCAGGGTGACGGCCTCGAGGACGCGATCGAGGCACGCCGCGATGGTGTCGCCCTCGTTGTAGGCGGTGATGATGACGGAGACGCGCGGCTTGCCGGGCGGCGTCAAATGACGACGCCCCCGCCGAGCAGGTTCCAGATGTCGATGACCGGCTGGCGGGCCTCGAGGCCCCGGTAGGCGGCATGGGGGGTGGCGATCACGAGGAGGTCGGCCCGCTCGAGCACCTCCTCCAGCGGTACCAGGCTGGGGTCGACGGTGACGTGGGGGTCGGTGCAGAGCACCTCGGCGGCCTTGAAGCGGAGGATGCGCTTGAGCTTGTAGCTGAGGCTGGAGCGGATGTCGTCCGAGTCGGCCTTGAACGCCATGCCGAGGATGCCCACCGTCATCGAGCGCAGGTCGTGCTGCTTCTCCATGCAGGCGACGAGGTACAGGGGAAGACCCTCGTTGACCGCCATGCCGGCGTGGCCGAGCACGAAGTTGTTGTTGTTGAACGCGGCCAGCTGCATGGTGTCCTTGAACAGGCACGGCCCGGCGGCGAAGCCGGCCCCCGGCAGGTCGGCCGCCCGCGGGTAGTCGTAGGCCAGGGCCGCCCGCAGGCGCTCGAAGTCGATGCCGTAGTCGTTGGCGATCATGAAGAGCTGGTTGGCGATGGCGAAGCGCAGGTAGCGCCACGTGTTGGTGAAGAGCTTGGCCAGCTCCGCCTCCTCCGGCTCGAGGTGGACGACCTGCTCGGTGAGGTTGCGGAACAGCTTCTCGGCCCGCTCCTTGCCCGCCGGGGTGTGCCCGGACACGATCTGCGGCAGCTCGTAGAGCTCGGTCATGGCCTTGCCCTCGGCGATCCGCTCGGGGCAGAACGCCACGTCCGCCGTCACCCCCACCCGCTCCACGACCTGGGCCACCAGCCGGGTCACGCCCGGGTAGAGCGTGCTGCGCAGCACGACCAGCTGGCCGTCCCGGAGCTGGGCGCCCAGCGCCTCGACGGCCTGGGGGACGGCCAGGGGGTCGGGGTTGAGGTGCTCGTCCACCGGCGTGCCGATGACGACGACGACGCACTCGGCGGTGGCGACGGCGGCGGGATCCGACGTCGCCACCAGGTTGCGGCCCACGACCCGGGCCAGCACGGGCGGTGCCCCCGGCTCGTCGAAGGGCATGGTGCCCGAGCTCACCGTCCGGACGGCCGCCTCGTCGACGTCGTAGAGGGCGACGGTGAGGCCCCGGTCGGCGAACGCCAGGCCCAGGGGCAGCCCGACGTGGCCGCACCCGCCCACGATCACCACGTCACGCGTGAACTCCACAACGCCTCCCGCAGGGCCGCCGACGGTCGTGGCCCTCCTTCCAGGTAACCACCCCGCCCGCCGGGCGGGAGACCGCACCGGCCCGGGGCCCGCTCACCAGGTCTCGTCGACGCCCGCCCACCGCCGCCAGACGTCCGCCGGGCGCCGCCGCCGGCGGCGGGCTGCCGCGGCGCGGGCGGCGAGCGCGGCGGGCAGGCGGGCGGCCAGGGCGCGGCGCAGCGCCGCGTCGCCGGGCGGGGAGACGGCGGCGCGCACCTCGGCGGCGGCCACCCGGAGGGGGGCGTTGCGGGCCAGGGTGAGCAGCCGGTTGCGGGCGGCCAGCGCCTTCACCGTGGGCGCCAGCGGGCCGCCGCTGGTGACGCTGCCCACGTGGCGGACGACGCCCGACGGCTCGTACACCGCCCGCAGCCCGGCCAGGCGGGCCCGCCAGCACCAGTCCACGTCCTCGTAGTACGCGAAGAACGACCCGGCGAGCTCCCCGACCCGGGCCACAGTCTCGGCGCGCGTCACCATCGCCGCGCCGCACGCCCCGAAGCGCTCCGCCGGCCGGTCGAAACGCCCGTCGTCGGGCGCCAGGTACCCGTGGTCACCGGCCCAGCCCCGGGTGCTGAGGTAGGAGCCGGCGTTGTTGATCAGGCGCACCTGGCCGACCACGGGCGCGGGCTCGCCGTCGATGCGCAGGTCGGCGGGGTCCCACCCGGGCTCGAGGGCGAGGCGGATGGGCTGGCGGCCCGCCGTCCACCGCCACCGCCCCTCCACCCCGTCCAGCTCGCCGACCTCGAGGCGGTGGATGCCGGGGCCGACCAGGCGCTCGAGCACGTCGGTGCCGGCGACCGTCGCGCTGCGCACGGCGCGGCCGAGCGGGCGGGGGTCGTCCCCCACGAACCGGGGCTCGTCGTCGAACCGGATCTCGGCGAAGGGGAGGGCAAACACGAGCTTGGGCGCCACCACGGCCACCGTCGGGTCGGCCAGCGCCGCCTCCGCCGACGCCAGCCAGCAGGGATCGGCCATGGCGTCGTCGTTCAGCAGGGCGACCACGTCGCCGCGGGCGGCACGGAGCCCGGCGTTCACCCCCCCGGGGAAGCCGGCGTTGTCCGCCAGGTGGACGACGCGTGCGCCGAAGGCTCGGGCGGTGGTCCCGACCTCTCCGCCGGGCGAGCCGTTGTCCACCACCACCACCTCGCCCGCCTGGCCGAGCACCGACTCCAGGCACGGCGCCAGCCAGCGGTGGGGGCGATGGGAGACCACGATGACGGAGGTCGTCACCGCCGGATGGTAGGGCGAGGCGTCAGCCCGCCGCCCCGGCGCCCACCTCGACGTCCCGCGGCTGCTCCACCGGCGCCGGCCGGTCGTCGACCGCCCCGTCGTCGGGCCCGCCGTCGGGAGGCGGGGCGGTCCCCACCCGCCACAGCGCGGCGAGGACGGCGGCCCCCGCCACGACCGCCAGGACGGCGTCGGCCACGCCGACGGGCCGGTCCGACACCGGCATGGCGGCGGCCCACACCGCCGCGAACCAGGCGACGTGGACGGCGGCCAGAGCGGCGGCCGCCCGGCCGGACCACGACGCCGTCACGCCGGCCAGGCCCGCCCACAGCAGGATCATCGTGGCGTAGGACCCGTGGTGGACCTGGGTGGTGCCCGGCCCGAACATGGCCAGCGCCCAGAACAACACGGCGCCGGCACCCACCCCCAGGACGGCGACGGCGCCCCGCCAGTGGCGACGGGCCCACATCCGGCGGTGGCGGGCCAACCCGGCGGCCAACAGCGGCCACGCCAGGTTGAGCGGCCCCAGGGCCCAGTTCAGGACGAAGAACTCGCCCGCCCGGACCCGCTCCGCCCCGCCGTGGCGGAGCTCGCGCCACCCGGGCGGCGCCTCCACCAGCGCATCGAGGTTCTCCCACTTGTTGCGCACCAGCTCCGACGGCTCGCTCCGCGAGTAGGCGTCGGCCAATGCCGCGGACAACGGCCGCCCGTCGGCCTGGAGGACACCGGCCAGGTGGCGCTTGGTGAGGCGGTCCCCGGGAGGGTCGTAGAAGCGGGTGTACGCCCACCACGGCGCCATGAGCACCACCACCACGGCCGCCCCGGCCAGCGCCGGGACGAGCGGCGGACGGGTGCGGCGGGCGACCACGAAGGCGGCGACGGGAACGAGGGTGAACACGACCCCGGCGTGGGCCAGCAGCCCGAGGGCGGCGCCGAGAGCCGCCACCGCCGCGGTCGCCGGCGACGGCCTGCGCCCGACTAGGAGGACCAGGGCCAGGAGGGCGAGAGCGCCGGCGTAGAGCTTGGGCCACACGTAGAGCGAGTTCACGAAGAAGAAGCCCGAGAAGGTGGCGGCGGCCAGGGCCAGGGCCGTCCCGGCCGGGCGGAACCGGAACGCGGCGCCGAGCCCCCACACGGCCGCCACCCACGAGCACTGGAGCGCCGTCGCCAGGAGCTGGTAGTGGAGCGCCTCCATCCCGAGGGCCGAGGCGAACGGCCGCTGGAGGAGGACGGCGCCGGTCTGGAGCGGGGGGCGGTCGCTGCTCTGCCATTCGGGATAGATGGGCCGGGGGTCCCGGCCCTCGGCCAGGCGGGCGGCGAGGAGCCGGGGCAGGTCGTTGTCGATCGGGAGCCCGTCGTTGCGCATCAGGTGGGTGCGGGCCCGCAGCTCCACCGGGGTCGACGAGGCATGGGCGAAGAGGATGGCGTTGTAGAAGAGCGCCACCACGAAGAGGAGGCCGAGGGGGACGGCGACGGCCGGCGACCGGACCGTGCGCGCCAGCAGGCGGCGGGCGCCGGGGCGGGAGAGCGCGACGGCGGCGGCGGCGGTCCCGGCGAGCGACGCCACCCGCCCGGCGCCGGGGCCGGCGAGGTACGCCCAGAACACGGCGTAGCCGAGGGCCGAGGACAGGGCGACGGCGGTGAGCGCCACCGCGGTCTCCGGCACGACGCCCCGCCGGGACAGCGCGGCGGCGCCGAGGAGGCCGGGCAGGAGGAACCAGGCGAGCGAGGCGCCCAGGACGAGAGGCCAGACGAGCACGGAGGAGCCGTCGACGCTCACGGGTGATCGGTGGTGACCGGGGGGATGGCGGAGTCTCGCACCGCGGCCGGCTCCGCCGACGATGGATAGCTTCGAGGCCATGCGCACCGCCCGCGTCCCAGCCGCCCTCGTCGCTGCCGTCGCGGCGGCCGCCCTGCTGGTGCCGGCGGCGGCGGGCGTGCCGTTCCTCGGGTCGACCGGCGCGCTCCGGCTGGCCTCGCCCGTGGTCGCCATGGCGGCCACCCCGTCGGGCAACGGCTACTGGCTGGTGGCGGCCGACGGCGGGGTGTTCGCCTTCGGCGACGCCGTCTTCCGCGGCTCGACGGGCGGCACCCGCCTGGCCCGCCCGGTGGTGGCGATGGCGCCGACGCCGTCGGGCCAGGGGTACCGCCTGGTGGCGTCGGACGGCGGGGTGTTCGCCTTCGGCGACGCCGTGTTCCGCGGCTCGACGGGCGGGCTCCGGCTGGCCGCCCCGGTCGTCGGCGCGGCGTCGACGCCCAGCGGCAACGGCTACTGGCTGGTGGCGGCCGACGGCGGGGTGTTCGCCTTCGGCGACGCCGTCTTCCGCGGCTCGACGGGCGGCACCCGCCTGGCGGCGCCCATCGTCGGCATGGCCGCCACGCCGTCGGGCGGGGGCTACTGGCTGGTCGCCGCCGACGGCGGGGTGTTCGCCTTCGGCGACGCCGTGTTCCGCGGCTCCACCGGGGCGCTCCGGCTCAACCGGCCGATCGTGGGGACGGCGCCCACGCCCTCGGGCGCCGGCTACTTCCTGGTGGCGTCCGACGGCGGGGTGTTCGCCTTCGGCGACGCCACCTTCGCCGGCTCGACCGGCGCCCTCGCCCTGGCGTCGCCGGTCGTGGGGATGGCGGCCGGGTCACCCGGGGCGGGCGGGGGCTACTGGCTGGTGGCGGCCGACGGCGGGGTGTTCGCGTTCCCGTCGAGCGGCCCGGGCGGCGGAGCCGGGGGCGCCCCGACGATCACCGTGTCGACGGTGGTGGGCGGCCTCGACCTGCCCTGGGACGTCGCCTTCACCCCCGACGGCACGATGCTCCTCACCGAGAAGGCGGGACGGCTGAGCGCCTTCGTGGGCGGCTCGGTGCGCCGGCTGGCCACCGTGGGCGACGTCTTCACCGGCAGCGAGAGCGGGCTCATGGGCCTGGCCGTGGACCCCGACTTCGCCGCCAACCGGCGCATCTACACCTGCCAGGCGTGGACCGACGGGACCAACCGCGACGTGCGGGTGGTGGCGTGGACGGTCGACGGCTCCTACGCCTCGGCCACGCGCGTCGCCGACCCGCTGTTCGCCGGCATCCCCCTCACCTCGGGCCGCCACGCCGGGTGCCGCCCCCGCTTCGGCCCCGACGGCCACCTGTGGGTGGGGACGGGCGACGCCACCGTCGGCACGGCGCCGCAGAACCTGGCCTCCCTCGGCGGCAAGGTGCTGCGGGTGGACAAGCTCACGGGCGGCCCGGCTCCCGGCAACCCGTTCCCGGGCTCGCGCGTCTACACGTACGGCCACCGCAACGTCCAGGGCCTGGCCGTGCGGCCCGGCGGCCAGGTGTTCTCCGTCGAGCACGGGACCAACCGGGACGACGAGGTGAACCTGCTGCGGGCGGGCGGCAACGGCGGGTGGGACCCCGTGCCCGGCTACGCCGAGACGGCGCCCATGACCGACCTCGGGAAGTTCCCCGACGCCCTGCGCCCGGTGTGGACGTCGGGGGCCTCCAGCGTGGCCCCGTCGGGGGCCACCTTCGTCACCGACCCGGCGTGGCGGTCCCTCTCCGGCTCGCTCGTCCTCGCCGCCCTGCGGGGGTCGCAGCTACGGGCGCTCGGCCTCGACCGGGCGGGCGCCCTCGTCGCCGACCGCATCATCCTCACCGGGCAGGGCAGGCTGCGCACCGCCGTGCAGGGCCCCGACGGCAGCCTCTACGTCGCCACGTCCAACGGCGGCGGCGGCGACCGGGTGCTGCGGGTGACGCCGGGCTGACGCAACCCGCTGGTGCGCTCAGCGCCCGGCGGTGATGGCGACGGCCGCCGACCCGAACCGGGAGGCGCCGGTCGAGCCCTGGAAGGGGGCGTCGCCGAAAGCGAAGACGCCGCCGTCGGAGGCGCCCAGCCAGTAGCCGCCGCCCGACGGCGTGCGGCCCATACCGACGACGGGCCGGGCCAGGGGGACGGCCCCCGTGGAGCCGCGGAACAAGGCGTCGCCGAAGGCGAACACCCCGCCGTCGGCGGCGACCAGCCAGTAGCCGCCGCCGCTCGGCGTCGCCGCCATGCCCACCACGGGCCGGTTGAGGCGCAACGCCCCGGTGGAGCCGCGGAAGACGGCGTCGCCGAAGGCGAAGACCCCACCGTCGGCCGCGACCAGCCAGTAGCCGCCGCCGCTGGGCGTGGGCGCCATGCCGACCACGGGCTGGTTGAGGCGCAACGCTCCCGTGGAGCCCCGGAAGGCGGCATCGCCGAAGGCGAAGACCCCGCCGTCGGCGGCGACCAGCCAGTAGCCGTTGCCGCTCGGCGTGGGCGCCATGCCGACCATGGGCCGGTTCAGCCGGATGGCACCCGTCGAGCCCCGGAACACGGCGTCGCCGAAGGCGAAGACCCCGCCGTCGGAGGCCACCAGCCAGTAGCCGTCGGCCGAGGGCGTGGCCGCGTGGCCCACCACCGGGCGGTTGAGGGGGACGCCGCGGAGCGAGCCGCACGCGCCGGCCGAGCCGAAGGCGGAAACGCCGCCGTCGGCCCGGGCGACCCAGTAGCCGGTGCCGGCGGGCCCGCCGCCCCGTACCCGGAGGAGGAGCACGTCGGCCCGGTCCGGCTCGCGGCTGCGGAAGGCGACGCCGGCCAGCACGATGTCCTCGCCGGAGACAGCCACGCCGGTGGCCCGGCCCCCCAGGTCGGTCGGCACCTCGACCACCGTGCGGCCGGCGCAGCCGAAGGACGCGTCGGGTACGCCGTCGGCCGTGAAGCGCTCCACGGTGGCGAAGAAGAAGGCGTCCGGGAAGCCGGTGGTCGAGGCGGCGTCGCCCGACGCCACGATGCGGCCGGCGCCGTCGGCGGCCAGGCCGGTGATGCTGCCGAACACGCCGAGGGACGTCGTGGTGGCGCCGCCGGTGCCGAACGAGGGGTCGACGGTCCCGTCGGCCTGGAACCGGGCGAGCACGTGCGAGCTGCGCTCGCCGGAGCCCGCGGCGCCGCCGACCACCACCTTGTCGCCCCCCTGGACGAGCACGGCGGACACGCTGTCCCCCGGCCCCTGCGACGTGCCGGCGAGCGCCCCGTCGGCCCCGTACCGGGCCACCAGCATCCTCACCGCGCCCTGCGGGGCGGCGTCGCGGCCGCCGACCACCACACCACCGGTGGACAGCAGCCCCACGGCCGTCGCCTCCGCCTCTCCCCCCGCCGGCGACGGCGTGGTCACCCTTCCGCCCGTCCCGAAGGCCGGGTCCGGCCCGCCGCCCGGCAGGTACCGGGCCAGGGCGAGCCGGGGCCCGCTGCGGCCGGCGGCAACCAGCTTCCCGTCGGGCTGGAGGGCGAGCCCGAACGCCTGGTCGACGTCGCCGAAGTCGGTCCTCACCACCCCGCCGGCGCCGAACGCCGGGTCGAGGCGCCCGTCGGCCAGGTAGCGGACGACCAGGAAGTCGTCGAAGCCGCCGTCGGAGCCGGCCACCACGATCTTCCCGTCGGGCTGGAGCACGCCGGCCGACGGGTGGGACGGCTCGGCCGGCACGCCCCGGACGATGCCGCCGGAGCCGAAGGACGGGTCGAGCGACCCGTCGGGCCGGTAGCGCACGAGCAGGGCCGCCTCCTCGGTGCCGCCCACCGCGACCACCCGGCCGTCGGGCTGGGCCAGTACGTCCGACGCGGCCTCGCGCTCGGCGACGTCGGTGAGCACGAAGCCGGGGCCGCCGAACCCGGGCTCCACCTCCCCGGGGGCGGCGGGGGCGGCCGCCGGTGCCGCCACCAGGGTGGTGCCGGCCAGGAGGGCGGCGATGACCGGTCGGGCGGTGCGGGGCAGGCAGGCGGGCATGGCGCCATCCTTCCCCATCAGCTCCCGGTGGGGACGCCGGACGGCACCGGCCTCGCCCCCGTCGGGCGCCACCGGACGGGCGGCGCCGACCGCAGGCTGCGGGTGGCGCCGGCTGACCTCCCCGAGGGGCGACCGTCAGTTCGCGGCGCGCTCGCCGCCGGGGACGACGACGACCGGGCAGGCGGCGTGCGAGGCGACCTGAGAGCTCACCGACCCGAGCAGGAGGCCCTCGAAGCCGCCGACGCCCCGGGACCCCACCACCACCAGGTCGGCGTCCTTCGCCGAGTCCAGCAGGGCGCGGGCGGCGAGGTCGCACACGACCACGGGCTCGACGTCCAGGCCGGACGCCTCGTCGCCCAGGGCGGCCAGGGCCTCGCCCAGGCTGCGGCGGGCGTCGTCCTCCCCGTACTCCGGGTCGAACCGCTCGAACGGCTGGTCCAGGTACGACCACGCCCACACCGCACGCAGGCGGGCGCCCGTCGACCGGGCATGGCGGGCGGCCCAGCGCAGTGCCCGGAGGGAACCCTCGGAGCCGTCCACGCCGACGACGACGGCGCTCACCCGCCGTCACCCGTCTCGGGACCGGAGGCGACGCCGGCCACCTGGCGGCGGTCGGCCCGCAGCGACAGGGTGATCGAGACGGCCAGGGCGGTGGCGATCACGCCCAGGGAGAGCCACATGGGCGGGTGGTACCACTCGGTGACCAGCATCTTCACGCCGACGAAGCCGAGGATGAACCCCAGTCCGATGTTGAGGTACCGGAACCGCCCGGCCATGCCGGCCAGGAGGAAGTAGAGCGCCCGCAGCCCGAGGATGGCGAAGGCGTTCGACGAGAAGACGATGAACGGCTCGCGGCTCACGGCCAGGATGGCGGGCACGGAGTCCACCGCGAACACCACGTCGGTGGTCTCGACCAGCACGAGGACGATGAACAGCGGCGTGGCCAGGCGGCGGCCGGTCCGCCGGGTGAACATCTTCTGGCCGTCGTACTCGCTGGTCGACGGGATCACCCGGCGCACCAGCTTCAGCACCGGGTTGCGCTCGGGGTGGACCTGGGTCTCCGCGTGGCGGGCGATGCGCACCGCCGTGAAGATCAGGAAGGCGCCGAACAGGTACAGGACCCACTCGAAGCGTTCGATCACCGCCACGCCGGCGAAGATGAACACCGCCCGCATGGCCAGCGCCCCGAAGATGCCCCAGAACAGGACGCGGAACTGGTACTCGCGGGGAACGGCGAAGTAGGAGAACAGGACCGCCCAGACGAACACGTTGTCGACGGACAGGCTCTTCTCGATGAGGTAGCCGGTGATGTACTCGCCGGCCGCCGCCCCGCCGAACGCGATCGCGACCACGGCCGTGAAGGCCACGCCGATGGAGATCCACACCGTGCTCTCGACGGCCGCCTCCCGGAAGCTCACGGCGTGGGGCCGGCGGTGGACGATGAGGAGGTCGGCGATCAGGAGAACGGTGATGGTTCCGACGAGGGCCGCCCACGCCCACGGCGGGACGTCGATCCGGGCGAAGTTGCCCCTCGTCTCCTCGGCGGCGGCCAGCATCGTGACGGCGAGGGTCACCGGGCGGCTCCCGGCGGGTGGCGGCGTGCGGTTCGGGTCTGGACCATGCTCGGTGACCTCCTGGGTTCGGTGTCACCGAAGGTCTCGCCCGCCGGAACTCTGGCTGGTGCGCCGGGCCGTGAGGCCGGGATGACGACGCGGCCACACGGGGCTACTCCCCCTCGGAGTGCCGCCATCGTAGCGCGACGGCCCGGGCCGGCGAACGGCGGGCCGGGCGGCGCAGCGGCGCGGGCGGCGCTCGGGCCCACGGCGCGCCACGCTACCCGTCCCGCGCCGGCTCCCCCGGCCCATGGGGCAGAATGGCCGTCCCAGCGTCGACGACCGGGCATGGAGCGGCGGAGTGCTGATCAACGAACGCAGCAAGCGGTCCATCCCGTTCCGGGAGTCCGACGCCAAGCGGTTGGGTGAGGGGTGCTTCTACCTCGACCACATCGTGTGGCTGAACGGCGACCGCATCGAGATGGGCGACCGGGTGGCGTTCAACTACGGCTGCTACGTGAACGGGTACAGCGGGCTGGTGATCGGCGACGACGTGAGCGTCGGCCCTTACACGATGATCCACACGGCCGACCACGAGACGTCCGACACGGAGCGGCCCATCAACCAGCAGGGGTGGCGGGAGGCGCCGCCGGTGCGGATCGGGCCCGACTGCTGGATCGGGATGGGCGTGTGCATCCTGCCCGGCGTCCAGATAGGCGAGGGTTGCGTGATCGGCGCCGGCAGCGTGGTCGTCAAGGACCTCCAGCCCTACAGCGTGGCCGTCGGGAACCCGGCCAAGGCGGTGAGAAGCCGGCGTTGATGCGGGTCCTGTTCCTCCAGCAGCAACCCTGCATCCGCACCTTGAAGTACGCCGTCGGGCTGCGGGCCGCCTCCGACGGGCTCCAGCTCGGGTTCGCCTACCAGGGGCGGACGCTCGGCGAGTGGTACGGCACGGGTGACGACGCGTTCGACCGGTGGTGGAACCTGGGCACCGGGCCGGACGCCGAGGTCGTCGACCGCCTCGGCGCCGTGGTGGACGAGTTCCGCCCCGACGTCATCCACTCCCACAACCTCCCCGACCGCCTGACGGTCCTGGCCGTCGACCTGGCCGGTGGCACCGTGCCCGTGATCCACGACGTCCACGACTTCCAGAGCCTGCGCAGGACCCCGTACGAGGACGGCCTCCCCGAGCCGGCCGACCCGCTGGCCGCCGAACGGGCCGCCGTCGAGGGCTGCTCGGCGCTGGTCACGGTGTCCCCCGAGCTGCTGGCCGAGGTGGAGGCGCGCTACCAGGTGCCGCCCACCCTGGTCTTCCCGAACTACGCCCTGGCGCGGGACCTGCCGATGACGCTCCCGGCGTGGCGCCCCCGGCCCGGCGAGCCGCCCCGGATCGTCTACCAGGGGACGCTGTCGACCAACGGCGGCCACTACGACCTGCGGGGGGTGTTCCGCCGGGTCGTGGCCGGCGGCGCGCTCCTCGACGTGTACCCGTCGCGGCCGTCACCCGACTACGAGGTGCTGGCCGAGGAGACGCCCGGCCTGCGCCTGATGGACCGGCTCGACCCCCGGGCGCTGATGCAGGCGCTCCCGGCCTACGACTTCGGATGGGCGGGCTTCAACGACTCGCTCAACGCCGCCCACCTCCACACCGCCCTGCCCAACAAGCTGTTCGAGTACCTGGGGTGCGGGCTCCCCGTGCTGACCACCGGCCACCGGGCCATCGCCCGGTTCCTCGGCGAGCACGGCGTGGGCGTGGACCTGGGCGGTCCCGCCGGTGCGGGGGACGTGGCGTCCCGGCTGGCCGCCGTGGACGTGGCGGCGCTGCGCCGGCGGGTGGCGGCCGCCCGCTTCGACTTCACCATCGAGGCCAACCTCCAACCGGTCGTCGACCTGTACAAGACCGTGGTCGGCTGATCTTGCTTCGACCTCGTTCGTTCGCTTCGCTCACTCCATTCGGCCGAGTTGGATCGTGCTCCGGCGGGCGAGCAGAGCTCGCGCCACCTCCGCCCTGTCCGATCCTGGTGCCCGCAGCCGGAGAGGCCGCCTGCGGCGGCGAGCGCCGCCACGGACCTTGCCGCTGCGAGCGGGACAAGCGTTCCTGGGCAGACCATCGGCGGGGGGAGGGCGCATGACCGGCGTCGCCGTGGTGGGGTGCGGGCCGTGGGGCCGGAACCTGGTGCGGACCTTCGCCCGCCTGGGGGCGCTGCGGGCGGTCGTCGACGTCGACCCGACGGCGGCCGCCGCCGCCGCCGAGCTGGGTGGCGTGCCGGCGCGGACGCTGGACGAGGTGCTGGCCGATCCGTCCGTCGACGCGGTGGCGGTCGCCGTCCCCGCCGGGGCCCACGCGGCCGTGGCGGCGCGGGCCATCGCGGCGGGAAGGCACGTCTTCGTGGAGAAGCCGCTGGCGCTGGACGTCGGCGACGCCGAGCGGCTCCGCTCGCAGGCGGCCGCCGCCGGGCGGGTGCTCATGGTGGGCCACCTCATGCGCTACCACCCGGCCTTCGTGGCCCTGCGCCGGCTGGTGGCCGAGGGTCGCCTGGGGCGCATCCGCTACCTCTCGTCGACGCGGCTGAACCTGGGCCGGATGCGGCGGGAGGAGAGCATCCTTTGGAGCTTCGCCCCCCACGACGTGTCGATGATCCTGGCCCTGACCGGCACCGACCCCGTGCGGGTGTGGGCGACGGGGGACTCCTACGTGAACCCCGGCGTGGCCGACGCCACCCTCACCAGGCTCGAGTTCCCGGGCGGTGAGCGGGCCCAGGTGCTGGTGTCCTGGCTGCACCCGTTCAAGGAGCAGCGCCTGGTCGTGGGGGGCGACGACGCCATGGCCGTGCTCGACGACGCCGAGCCGTGGCCGACCAAGCTGCGCCTGCTCCCCTACGGCGTCGTCTGGCGCGACGGCGAGCCCGTGGTCGAGCGGGAGGACACCGTCCCCGTGCCCGTCGAGCCGGCCGAGCCCCTCGAGGTCGAGTGCCGGCACTTCCTGGAGTGCGTGGCGACCGGCGCCCCGCCGGAGACCGACGGGGCCGAGGGCGTCCGGGTGCTGCGCGTGCTGGCCGCCGCGGCGGCGTCGATGTCGGCGGGTGAGCCACCGGCGGCCGGACGTCCGGGACGGGCCGGCGTGCGCGTCCACGAGTCGGCCTACGTCGACGAGCCGTGCGAGATCGGCGACGGCACCGCCATCTGGCACTTCAGCCACGTCCTGGCCGGGAGCCGCATCGGGCGGGACTGCACCATCGGGCAGAACGTGATGATCGGGCCGCGGGCCGTCGTCGGCGACCGGTGCAAGATCCAGAACAACGTGAGCGTGTACGAGGGCGTCACCCTGGAGGACGGCGTGTTCTGCGGACCCAGCTGCGTGTTCACCAACGTGGTGACCCCCCGGGCCGAGGTCGACCGGCGGGCCGAGCTCCTGCCGACCCGGGTGGGCCGCGGCGCCACCATCGGGGCCAACGCCACCGTCGTGTGCGGCACCACCCTCGGGCCGTGGAGCTTCGTGGCCGCCGGTGCCGTGGTCACGCGCGACGTGCCCGCCCACGCCCTGGTCGCCGGCGTGCCGGCGACACGGATCGGCTGGGTGAGCCACGCCGGCGAGCGGCTGGGCGACGACCTGGTGTGCCCCCGGACCGGCCGCCGCTACGCCCTGGCCGGTCCCGACCGGCTGGTGGAGGCGCCGGCGGGCGACGCCCTGGAGGCGCCGGCGGGCGACGCCGTGCCAGCGGCGGGCGACGCCGTGCCAGCGGCGGGAGGCGGCGCCCCGCCGGTCGCCATGGCGGACCTGGGGGCCCAGCGCCGCCGGCTGGGCGAGCGCATCGACCGGGCGTTCGCCGCCGTCCTCGGGCACACCCGGTTCATCCTGGGCCCCGAGGTCGAGCGGCTGGAGGAGGAGCTGGCCGCCTTCTGCGGCGCCCGCCACGCCGTCACGTGCGCCAGCGGGACCGACGCCCTGCTCCTCGGGCTGCTGGCCCGGTCGGTCGGGCCGGGCGACGCCGTCGCCGTGCCCAACTTCACCTTCGCCTCGACGGCCGAGGTGGTCGCCCTGCTGGGCGCCACCCCGCTGCTGGTCGACGTGCGCCCCGACACCTTCACCCTCGACCCCGCCGGGCTGGAGCCGGCGTTGGCCGAGGCGGAGAGGAGGGGCCTGCGCCCGGCCGGCGTCATCCCCGTCGACCTGTTCGGCCATCCCGCCGACTACCCCGGCATCGCCGCCGCGGTGGCCGGCCGCCGGTTGTGGGTGATGGCCGACGCGGCCCAGAGCTTCGGCGCCTCGGTGGGCGGCCGGCGGGTCGGCACCCTCGCCCCCCTGACCACGACCAGCTTCTTCCCGGCCAAGCCCCTCGGGTGCTACGGCGACGGCGGCGCCCTGTTCACCGACGACGACGACCTGGCCGACCGCCTGCGTTCGCTGCGGGCCCACGGCAGGGTGGGCGGCGAGCACCGGGCGGTGGGCGCCAACGGCCGCCTCGACACCCTCCAGGCGGCCGTGCTGCTCGAGAAGCTGGCGATCTTCGAAGACGAGCTGGCCGCCCGCCGGGCCGTCGCCGAGCGCTATTGCGCCGCGCTGGCCGACGCCGTCGCCGTGCCCGCGGTGGCTCCCGGGGTCGACCCGGCGTGGGCGTGCTACACGGTCCGGGCGGTGGAGCGCGACAAGCTGGCCGCCCGTCTGGCCGACGACGGCATCGCCTCGGCCACGTACTACGACCGCCCGGTCGGCGCCCACGAGGCGTACCGCGGCTGCCCGGTCCCGCCGGGCGGGACGCCCGTGGCCCAACGGCTGTGCGGCGAGGTCCTCAGCCTGCCCATCCACCCCTACCTGGACGACGGCGCCGTCGAACGGGTGATCTCGGCCGTGCGGGCGCGATGAGCACGCCCGGCCGGCTGTCCGGTCCCGGTCGGCCCCTCACCTAGTGTCGGGCGGTGCCCGACGTCGACCCCGCCTTCCTCGACCTGCCGTTCCGGCGCCTGGCGGAGGCCGCGCTGGGGAGGGCCGCCGGGCTGGGCGCCACCTACGCCGACTTCCGCTTCGAGCGCATCCGCAGCCAGTCGGTCAAGGTCCACGACCGCAGCCTGGAGCGCCTGGTAGACAGCGACACGGTCGGCTTCGCCGTACGCGTCGTCCACGGCGGGGCCTGGGGGTTCGCCGCCGGCGTGGAGCTGACGCCCGACGCCGCCGCCGCCACGGCGGCCGCCGCCGTGGCCGTGGCGTCCACCCTGGCGCCCCTCAACTCCGAGCCCGTCGAGCTGGCGTCGGAGCCCGCCTACCAGGGGACGTGGGTGTCGTCCTACCAAGTCGACCCGTTCGCCGTCCCCGCCGCCGACAAGGTCGCCTTCCTCACCGCGGTGAACGAGCGGGTGCTGGCGCCCGGATCGGTCGCCCACGTGGACTTCAGCGCCGGGCAGGTGCTCGAGAACAAGTACTTCGCCGACCTGGCCGGCTCCGACCTCCTCCAGCAGCGGGTCCGGGTGGCGGGCGAGTTCACCGCCGTCCGCGTCGACCCGGTGAGCGGCGCCTTCGAGACCATGCGTTCGACGGGCGTGCCGGTCGGCAGGGGCTGGGAGCACTTCACGGCGGGCCACGACTACCTGGGCGAGGCCGACGAGGTGCCCGAGCTGCTGGCCGAGAAGATGGCGGCACCCTCGGTGGAGCCCGGCCGCTACGACCTGGTGATCGAGCCCCGCAACCTGTGGCTGACCATCCACGAGTCGATCGGCCACGCCACCGAGCTCGACCGGGTGCTCGGGTACGAGGCCAACTACGCGGGCACCTCGTTCGCCACCCTCGACCAGCTGGGCACACTCCGCTACGGCTCACCCGTCATGCAGGTGACCGGCGACCGGACGGCCGAGCACGGGCTGTCCACCGTGGCGTGGGACGACGAGGGGGTCGCCGCCCAGCAGTGGGACCTCATCCGGGACGGGGTGCTGGTGGGCTACCAGCTCAACCGGCAGATGGCGCTCAAGCAGGGCTTCGGGCGGTCCAACGGGTGCGCCTTCGCCGACTCGCCGCACACCGTCCCCCTCCAGCGGATGCCGAACGTGTCGCTGCAGCCGGCGGCCGACGACGTGACCCTCGACGACCTGATCGGCGGCGTCGACCGCGGCATCTACGTCGTGGCCGACAAGAGCTGGAGCATCGACATGCAGCGGTACAACTTCCAGTTCACCGCCCAGCGCTTCCACGAGATCCGGGGCGGGCGCCTGGCCGGCCAGCTCAAGGACGTCGCCTACCAGGGCACCACCACGGAGTTCTGGGGCTCGATGGAGGCGGTCGGGGGGCCGTCGACCTACGTGCTCGGCGGGGCGTTCAACTGCGGGAAGGGCCAGCCCGGCCAGATCGCCCCCGTGAGCCACGGGGCGCCCGCCGCCCTGTTCCGGCAGGTGAACGTGCTCAACACCGGCGCCGAGGCGGCCCGGTGACCGCCTCGGTCCCCGAGACCCTGCGCCGCATCCTGCACCTGTCGCGGGCCGACGACTGCATGGCCCTGGGCTGGGAGACGTCGGAGGCCAACGTCCGGTGGGCCAACAACACCGCCACCACCAACGGCGTGAGCGTGCGCCGCCGGCTGTTCGTGATCTCGGTGACCGGCGGGCGCGTCGGCTCCGTGGGCGTGACGTCGGTGGACGAGGACGGCCTGGAGGAGCTCGTCCGCCGGTCCGAGGAGGCCTGCCGCGACCGGCCCCCGGCCGAGGACGCCATGCCCCTGGTGGAGGGCGACGAGCAGCCGGGCTGGGACGAGCCTGCGGTCGCCGGTGGCATCGAGGTGTTCGCCGCCCTGGCCCCCGCCCTGGGCGACGCCTTCGCCCAGGCCGAGGCCGACGGGACCCGCCTGTTCGGGTACGCCGAGCACACCACCTCGACCGTGTGGCTGGCCACGTCGGCCGGCCTGTCCCGCCGCCACACCCAGCACGACGGGCGCTTCGAGCTCAACGCCAAGACGCCCGACTTCTCCACTTCGGCGTGGGTCGGCCGCACCGGCTCGGACTTCTCCGCCGTGGACGTGCCCGCCGCCTACGGGCGGCTGCGCCAGCGGCTGGCGTGGTCGCAGACCACCGTCGACCTGGAGCCGGGCCAGTACACGGCGCTGCTGGAGCCGTCGGCCGTCGCCGACATGGCGTTCTTCGCCTACGCAGCGGGAGCGGCCCGCGACGCCGCCGAGGGGCGCAGCGTCTACAGCCGCCCGGGCGGCGGCACCCGGGTGGGCGAGCGCCTCTATCCCAACGGCGTCGAACTGTGGTCCGACCCGGCCGAGCCGGGCCTGGAGGCGACGCCGTTCGTGGTCGCCACGTCCTCCGGGCCCCACTCCTCGGTGTTCGACAACGGGCTCGCCGTCGGGCGCACGGCGTGGGTGCGCGACGGCGTGCTCGAGGCGCTGGTCGCGCCCCGCCACTGGGCGGCGAAGTCGGGCGGCGAGCCCGCCCCCTGGGTGGACAACCTGCTGGTGGGCGGCGCGGCGGGCAGCGGGGCGGCGAGCGGCGCCACCCTGGACCAGATGATCGCCTCCACGACCGGGCGCGCCCTGCTGGTGACGTGCTTCTGGTACATCCGCGAGGTCGACCCCCAGACCCTGCTCATGACGGGTCTCACCCGCGACGGGGTGTTCCTGGTGGAGGACGGCGAGGTCAAGGGGGCCGTCAACAACTTCCGGTTCAACATGAGCCCGGTGGACACGCTGGCCCAGGCCGTCGAGATCGGCCGGCCCGAGGCGACCCTGCCCCGCGAGGCGGCCGACTGGTTCCCGAGCGTCCAGGCGCCGCCCATGCGGGTGGAGCGGTTCAACATGAGCTCGGTGAGCAGGGCCACCTGAGCCCCTCGCCCCCCGGCCGGGCGGCCGCGCCGTGGCTGGTCCGGTGACCGGAGACGTCGGCCGCGGACCACGAGTTGGATCGAGCGAAGCGAACGAACGAGGCCGAAGACCTACGCGGGGTCGAGCACCGAGTCCAGCAACCCGTCGAGGATGTCGGACTCCGACACCAGGCACTCGTCGAGGTCGAAGTGGCGCATGACGGCGACGAGGATGGCGGCGCCGCCGACGATGACGTCGGCCCGCGCCTCCTCCAGCCCCGGGTTGTGGGCCCGGTCCGCCCTCGATTCGGTGGCGAGGGTGCGGAACACGTCCTCGGCCGCCTCCCGGGTGAGGACGAAGTGGTGGATGCGGTCGCGGTCGTACACCGGGAGACCGATCTCGACGGCCGCCATGGTGGTGACGGTGCCGGCCAGGCCCACCAGCCGCCTCGCCTCCACGACGGCAGGCAGCTCCCGCTTCACGTCGCGCAGGTGGGCGTGCATGACGGTGATGGCCTGGGACAGCTCCAGGGGCGACGGGGGGTCGGAGTGCAGGTACCTCTCGGTGATGCGCACGCAGCCCACGTCCACCGACACGACGCCCACCGGCGCGTCGGTCCCGACGACGAACTCGGTGGACCCGCCGCCGATGTCGACCACCAGGTAGGGGCCGCCGGCGGGGTCGAGCCCGGCCGTGGCGCCCGCGAACGACAGCCGCCCCTCCTCGTCGCCGGCCAGCAGGTCGGGACGGACGCCGACCACCGCCTCCGCGGCGTCGAGGAACTGGTCGCGGTTCTCGGCGTCGCGCACGGCCGACGTGGCGGCCATCCGCACCCGCTCCACGCCGTGGCGGTCCATCACCGCCCGGTAGCCGCGCAGGACGGCGAGGGTGCGCTCGATGGCGTCGGGCGCCAGGCGGCGGGCGGCATCGACGCCCTGCGCCAGGCGGGTGACGGTCATCAGCCGCTCGATGGGGCGGGGACCGCCGTCTCCCACCAGCAGGCGGGTCGAGTTGCTGCCGCAGTCGATGGCGGCCGCCGGCGTCACCGCTCCTCCAGCCGGGCGGCCACCCAGCGGCCGACGGGGTCGTCGCCGCCGGCCAGGTGCCAGGCGTAGTGGGCGTGGAGGCACTTCACGCCCACCCGGGTGCCGCCCACGCCCCCGGCCGGGCGGGGGCCGGTGTGGCCGATGGGCAGGGCGGCGTCGCGCTCGGCGGCGTACCGGCGGTGGGCATCCTCCAGGGCAACCGCGTCGACCGCCGCCTCGGCCGCCCGGACGCCGCCCGCCGCCTCCAGGCGGGAGACGGCCTCCCGCTCGGCCGCGCCCACCAGCCAGAAGCGGGTGGGCATCGGCGTGCCGTCCATCAGGAGGGGGGCGTTGCGGATCACCACGGGCTCGCCGCCGTCGCCCCGGACGACCACCTCGTAGTCGCCCCGGGGCGCCCGGCCCAGGAGGGCCTCGACCCGCTCCTCGTCGTCGACGTGCACGCCTTCCGGTCCCCGTCCGTCCGTTCCCCGGGGGGCGGCCGACCACCCCCAGCGGGAGCGCCACGCTACCGGGAACCGAGCGGGCGGAAAGCCGTCGAGGTGCGCGTTCCCGTTCGGGGCGATGGCGTAAGATCACCCGAGTTCCGCGGGTTGCACCCTTCCTCTTGGACGGTCCACATGCATCAGCAGCCCAAGACCATCGAGGGGCTCGCCGCCCAGATGGGGATCTCGGTCGACGCCGCCATCGACGGCCTCGCCTACGAGCTCCGGACGATCCGGTCCCACCTCCCCTCGCACGGCGCCTCCGGCGAGATCACGCCGGGGCAGCCGGGTGGCTGGAACGCCGCCCTCTACGCCTACGACGAGGCGCTGGTGGTCGCCGCCAACCTCCTCCGCCTTCCCAACGCGCCGCCCCTCGACCTGTTCGTCGGCACCCGCCTCCTCACCCACCTGGAGCGGGCCCGCCTGGAGCGGGGCCTGGCCGACGAGGGCGTCGACCTGCGCCCGCCGCTCGAGCTGGGGCACGGCTGACGGCCCTGCCGCCGCGCCGCGTCGCCGCGGGCGGTGTCCGGTGACGCTCGACGTCCGCGTGGAGCGGGCCCGGTGCATCGGGTCGAAGTGCTGCACGCACGCCGCTCCCGGCGCCTTCCGGCTCGGCAGGGACAACGTCGCCACCGTCGTCGACCCCGACGGCGAGCCGCCCGACGCCGTCCGGCGGGCCGCCGAGGAGTGCCCCACCGGCGCAATCACGGTCACCGAGACCGGCGCCGGCTGAGGGCGGCGACGCCCGTGCCGACCCCCCTGCGCCGGCCGGCCCGCTGGCCAGCCGCCGCCGCCGTGGCGCTCGCCTCGGGGTTCGGCCTGTCCGTCGCCGGAGGCGTCCCGGCCGTCGCCCAGCTCCTCCCCCCGGCGACGACCACGACCACCACGGCCGGCACCCAGCCGTCGGACGCCACCAGCACCACGGCGGCGCCCGCGACCACCGCCGCCCCCCCGCCCAGCAC
>DATLFN010000020.1 GCA_035540975.1 Acidimicrobiales bacterium | reverse complement strand
GCCGGGGCCCACCACGCGCACCGATGCAACCAAGAGCTTCTCCTCACGTTCCGGCCCCCGCAGGGTGCCGTTCGTGCTGCCTACAGCGTACCGGCCGGACGCACCTCCGGGCCAACCGCCAGATGGGCTGGCAGCTCGGGGACCAGGTCGGGCGCCAGGTCGGCCAGGGGGACGAGCACGAAGGCCCGCTCCCACATGCGGGGGTGGGGCACCTGGAGGTCGGGCTTGTCGACGACGAGGTCGCCGACGAACAGGACGTCCACGTCGAGCGTGCGCGGTCCCCAGCGCTCGGCCCGGGACCGACCCGCCTCCGCTTCCAGCCGGCGCCCCACCTCGAGCAGGTCGCGGGGACGAAGGTCGGTGTCGAGCTCCACCACCACGTTCAGGTAGGGCGGCTGGTCCTCGGGGCCGCCCACCGGGTCCGTCTCGTACACGCCGGACACGGCGACCACCCCGGGCAGGCCGGCCACCGCCCGGCGGAGGTGCTCCCGGCGGTCGCCCAGGTTCGACCCCAGGGCGACGAAGGCCCGCACCGGGCCGCCTACGGGCGGCGGCGGGTGATGCGCACGCCCGCCGTCGCCAGGTCCGAGGGCACGGGCGGGCGCAGCTTGCGCACGGCGACCGTCACGCCGGTGACCCGGTCGTCGGCCAGCACCGCCTCGGCGATGCGCTCGGCCAGCCGCTCCAGGAGACCGAACCGCTCGCCGCCCACCACGGCGGCGACGTCGGCCACCAGCCGCCCGTAGTCGACGGTGTCGGCCAGGTCGTCCGACGCACCGGCGGCGGCGAGGGGCGTCTCCACGTCGAGGTCGACCTCGAAGGGCTGGTCGCGCTCGCGCTCCTCGTCGAGCACCCCGTGGCGGCCGAGGACGCGCAGGCCCCGCAGCTCGACGACGTCCGGCCTCACTCCGCCCTGACCAGCGCCACCAGCTCGCGCCCGGGCGGTCCCATCTGGCGCTGGACGATGCGCTCGACCACGGTGATGGCCCGGGGGGCGTCACCGATCATGCCCGTGTTCAGGAGGAAACCCGCCATCACCCCCATCAGGCGGTCGCCCAGGTCCTCCTGGTGGACGAGGACCTTCTCGCCGTCGCCGATCCAGGCGTTGAGGTCGTCGTAGAACGGCGGGAGGACGGTCCGAGCGTCGTCGCTGGTGTTGAACGGCACGTGCGACCACCGCACGCCGAGCTCGTCGTAGGCGTGCAGGTTGTGGGTCGACCCGAGGAGGGACACCACCCGCGAGAAGCCCTGCTCCCGGAGCCAGACGATCTCCTCCTGGCGGCGCACCCGGCGGTGGTTGCGGGCGTAGCCACCCGGGCGCTCGCTGATCGCCAGCTTGTCCTTGATGATCCAGGTGAAGTTCCGGGGCGGGATGCCGGCCGCCCACTTCCCCCTCATGCCACCCGCTCCAGCAGGCGCACGGCGGCCACCGTCTCGGCCACGTCGTGGACCCGGACCATCGACGCCCCGGCCACCACGGCGAGCGTCGCCGTGGCCACCGAGCCCTCGACGCGGTCGGCGGGGCCGGCGCCGCCGGCCAGCAGGCCGAGGAACGCCTTGCGGCTGGTGCCCACGAGCACGGGGAACCCGGTGGCCACCAGGACGTCGAGGTGGCGCAGCAGCGACAGGTTGTGCTCCGGCCGCTTCCCGAAACCGATCCCGGGGTCGATCCAGACCTCGCCGACGCCTGCCGCCCTCGCCGCCTGCACCCGGTCCACCAGGAACACCCGCACCTCGGTCACCACGTCGGCGTAGGACGGGGCGGCCTGCATGGACGCCGGCGTGCCCTGCATGTGCATGGCGACCCACCCCACGCCCAGGTCGGCCGCCACCGCCTGGAGCGACGCGCTGACGTCGTTGACCAGGGTGGCCCCCGCCTCCACCGCCGCCCGGGCCACCGACGGCTTGGACGTGTCGACGGACACCCGCACGTGGGGCGCCAGGGCCGTGACCACGGGCACGACCCGGCGGAGCTCCTCCTCCTCGGCCACCGGCTCGGCCCCCGGCCGGGTCGACTCGCCGCCCACGTCGACCACGTCGGCGCCCTGGGCGATCATCGCCATGCCGTGGGCGACCGCCCGCTCGGGGTCGAGGAAGCGCCCACCGTCGGAGAACGAGTCGGGCGTCACGTTGAGCACGCCCATGACGAGGGGAGCCATCGCCCCGATCGTACCGGGGCCGGTCAGCGCCCGAACGGGCGGAGGCGGGCCAATCGCGTCACCCAGCGGAGGCGGAGGGCGGCGGCGAACGTCGCCTCGGCGGCCAGCTGCCCGAGCGACGTCGACAGGGTCGGGTAGACGTGGATCAGCTTCGACAGGTCGGTCAGCTTCCCGCCGGTGCGGATGAGAAGGGCGGGCTCGTGGATCATCTCGCCCGCCCGCGGGGCCAGGACGTGGGCGCCCAGCAACCGGCCCCTGGGCCCGCACACGGCGATCAGGCGGCCCTCCGCCTCCCCGTCGGCCCGGGCCCGGTCGGAGTGGGCCAGGTCCAGGCGCCAGACCTTCACCCCGTCGCCGTGGCGCTCCCGGGCCTGGGCCTCGGTGAGGCCGGCCGACGCCAGCTCGGGGTCGGTGAAGGTGCACCACGGCACCAGGTCGCTCACCGTGCCGCGGCCCGGGAAGAACATGTCCCGCACCGCCCTCAGGGCCTCGTGGGCGGCCGAGTGGGTGAACAGGTGGCGGCCGGCCACGTCGCCCGCGGCGTAGACGGACGGGACGCTCGTGCGCATCCGGTCGTCCACCTCGATCCCCTTGGGCCCGACGTGGACCCCCACCTTCTCCAGGCCCAGGCCCTCCACGTTGGGCCGCCGGCCGACGGAGACGAGCAGCTCGTCGGCCTCCCACCGCGCCGGCTGCCCGCCCTCGGTGCCGGTGACCACCTTGGTCCCGTCCTCGACGGCGACGGCGAGGACGTCCACCCCGAGGCGCAGGTCGACGCCCTCGTCGATGAGGCGCCGGGTGAGGATCTCGACCAGCTCGGGCTCGTCCCGGGCCAGGACCCGCGGCCCCCGCTGGAGGACGGTCACGGCCGTGCCGAGGCGGGTGAGCCCCTGAGCCAGCTCGACGGCGATGGGCCCGCCGCCGATGGCGACGAGCCGCCGCGGCGCCCGCTCCAGCTCGAACACGTTCTCGCTGGTGAGGAACCCGGCCTCGGCCAGACCGGGGACGGGCGGGACGGCCGGCCGGCTGCCCGTGCACAGCAGCACGAACCGGGTGCGCAGCTCCCGCCCGTCCACCTCCACCGTGTGCGGGCCGACCAGGCGGGCCGTGCCGGGGACGATCTCCACGCCGGCGGCCCGGAAGCGGTCGGGGTCGTCGTCGGTGGTGGCGATGGCCTCCTGGACGAACCGGATGCGCTCCCACACCCGGGCCGTGTCGATCTCCGGCTCGTAGGACGGCAGCCCCCACCGGTCGGCCTTGCGGAGCAGCAGGGCGACCTTGGCCGACGACAGCAGGGCCTTGGAGGGGACGCAGCCCGTCCACAGGCAGTCGCCGCCGACCCGGCCCCGCTCGGCCACCGCCACCCGCAGCCCCAGGGTGGCGGCGAACTCGGCCGCCACCATGCCGCCCGACCCCATGCCGACGATGACGAGGTCGTGACGGCGGCCCATGCGCCGCCGACCGTACCCGGGCCGGCGGCCAGTGCGGTGACGCGAAACGCTGGCCGAGTTCGCAGCGGCAAGGTCCGTGGCCGCACGCGCCACCGCAGGCGGCCTCTGCGGCTGCGGACACCGAGAAGGACAGGAAGGAGCCGGGCGAGCTCCGCTCGCCCGCCGGAGCACGATCCGACTCGACCGAATGGAGTGAGCGAAGCGATCGAATGAGGTCGAAGCACTACACGAGGTGGCGGGGGCGGAGCCGGTGGCGGCCCCGGGTGCGGCGGCGCAGCCGCAGGGCGGCGCCGGTGGCGGCCACCGCGGCCGACACCGCGCCCAGCACCAGCAGGGCGACCTCCGCGGCCCGGGGCCCGTCGTCGGGCGGAGGCGGCAGGCCCGGTCGCCGCGCCACCGGTTCGGGCGCCGTCTCCTCCTGGTCGAGCATGGTGCTCACCACCGCCGGCGCGGTGGTCGTCGGTGTCACCGTGGTCGCCGGCCGCCGGGCCGGAGCGGGCGGGGGACCCGCCTTCATCGGCCCCGCCGGTGGCGAGGTCGTGGCGACGGGCGCCGCCGTGGTGGTGGTGACCGGCGCGGCAGGGGTGGGCGCCGCCCGCACCCGGCCCGAGTCGGGCTCGACCAGGAGCGACGAGGCGTCGACCGCCTCGAGCTCGCCGGCGGGCACCGACTCGAGCTCGTCGAGCATCCCGGTGTCCCACCCCGGCTCCGACGTGCCCGTGAAGTACCAGTCCGAGCCGTTGTCGGCCAGGATCATCCCGTGGCGCTGCATGGCCCGCAGCACGACCTGGGTGTCGGGGCGGAAGCGGCTCACGTCGAAGCTCGCCTTCAGGCGGAACCGGGCCCCCATTGGGGGCAGGGAGGGGTCGCTGGCCGCCCCCGCGTGGTGGCGGGCGGGCCAGACGTAGCTGCGGTCGGTGCGTCGGGCGGTCATGCGGATGGCGTGGTCCACGGCGCCGGCCGCCACCTCGTCCCGCCGCAGCAGGCCGGGCAGGATGGGGAGGCCGGCGGCGTCGGCCGAGGTCCAGCCCGCCGGCCGCAGGGCGTTGGAGCGGAGGTCCCAGACGGCGCCGGAGCCGGCGGTCGACCCGGCGGCGTCGTAGGTGGCGGCGAACAGCTCGTAGAGCACGCACCGGTCCCGGTCCACCATGAGGGCGTGGCGGTCGCTGCCGCCCTCCACCGGCGTGTCGGCGGCGAACGGGTAGGGCCCGGGGTCGCTCTCGTCGGCGTACTCGAAGGCCACGGCGACCTTGGCGGCGTCGCCCGGGACCACCGTGTAGGGAATCCCGTACGGCTGCTCGCCGGGGCCGGCGGGACCGAAGTCGGGATGGAGCCGCACACCGGGGCCGCCCATGGAAGCCAGCCAGGCGCCGCCCGACGGGTGGACGGGCAGGGTCGACACGTCGGCGTGCCAGACGTTGTCCGCCGGGAACAGGGTGCACCCCGACCCCGGCACGGGCGCCGCCGCCGCCGGGCCGCCGGCCCCTCCGCCCACGGCGGCGGCTACCGCCACCACCGCTCGCAGCGCCGGCCGCCGTCTCACGCGCTTCTTATCGGCCGGCCCGCCCCGGTTCGGAGGGGACCGGCGGGGTCAGCCCGGTGGCAGGCCGTTCACCCGCAGCCCGTCACCGGCCGTGGATGAAGGCCATGGCCTCGGCGCGGGTGCGGGGGTCGCTGCGGAACAGCCCGCGGACCGCCTGGGTGACGGTGAGCGTCCCCGGCTTGTTGACGCCCCGCATGGACATGCACAGGTGCTCGGCCTGGAGGGAGACGAGCACGCCCCGGGGCTGGAGCACCTGCTCGACGGTGTCGGCGATCTGGGTGGTGAGCCGCTCCTGGACCTGGGGCCGGCGGGCGAACGCGTCCACCAGGCGGGCCAGCTTGGACAGGCCGGTGATGCGCCCGTCGGCATTCGGGATGTAGGCCACGTGGGCCTTGCCGACGAAGGGCACGAGGTGGTGCTCGCACACGCTGTAGAGCGGGATGTCGAGCACCATCACCATCTCGTCGTGGCCCTCCTCGAAGGTGACGTCCAGCACGTCCGCCGGGTGCGAGCCGATGCCGCTGAAGATCTCGGCGTACATGTCGGCCACCCGCCCTGGCGTGGCCCGCAGCCCGTCCCGGCCGGGGTCCTCGCCGATGGCCTCCAGGATCTCCCGGACGGCCCGCTCGATGCGCGGCCCGTCCACCGGGCGGCGGGCCGGGACGGGGCCGGCCGCGTCGCTCACGCCGTGGCGGGCCGGTTGGTGACCCGCCGGAGCCGACGGCGGAGGCGGCGCATGGCGGCGGCGGCGGCGTCTCCGGCCGCGGGCGGGGGCTCGACGGTGCTGGCGGCGGCCACCGGCGCCGGCGTGGGCGCCGGCGCCGGGGCCTTCACCTTGGCCCGGGTCGGCCACGGCGGCAGGTCGCCCAGGATCTTCATGAGCTCGGGCGTGTCCAGCGTCTCCTGGTCGATCAGCGCCGACGCCAGGCGGTCCAGGGTGGCCCGGTGCGTCTCGAGGATGGCGAGGGCCTCGTCGTGGGAGCCGTCGATCAGCTTGCGGACCTCGGCGTCGATGCGGGCCGCCATCTCGTCGGAGTAGTTGGCCTGGTGGCCCAGGTCCCGGCCGAGGAAGACCTCGCCGTTCTTCTCACCCAGCTGGAGCGGCCCGAGCACGTCGCTCATCCCGTACTGGGTGACCATGGCCCGGGCGATCTCCGACGCCTTCTCGATGTCGTTGGCCGCCCCGGTGGTCACCTCCTCGAAGATCAGCTCCTCGGCCGTGCGCCCGCCCATGAGGACGGCCAGCTGGTCGATCAGCTCCGAGCGGCTGACGAGGTACTTGTCCTCGGTGGGCAGGGACAGGGTCCACCCCAGCGCCCGGCCCCGGGCGACGATGGAGACCTTGTGCACGGGGTCGGCGTGGGGCAGCACGTGGCCGACCAGGGCGTGGCCGCCCTCGTGGTAGGCGATGACCAGCTTCTCCTTCTCGGACATCACCCGGGTCTTGCGCTCGGGGCCGCCGATCACCCGGTCGATGGCGTCCTCCAGGGCCGTCATGCCGATCCTCTTGTGGCCGTGGCGGGCGGCGAGGAGGGCGGCCTCGTTCATCAGGTTGGCGAGGTCGGCGCCGGTGAAGCCGGGGGTGCGCCGGGCCAGCACCTCGAGGTCGATGTTCTCCTCGAGCGGCTTGCCCCTGGCGTGGACCTCCAGGATCCTCCTCCGGCCCTGGAGGTCGGGCCGGTCGACCACGATCTGGCGGTCGAAGCGACCCGGGCGCAGGAGGGCGGGGTCGAGGATGTCGGGGCGGTTGGTGGCGGCGATGAGGATGACGCCGGCCTTGGTGTCGAACCCGTCCATCTCCACCAGCAGCTGGTTGAGGGTCTGCTCCCGCTCGTCGTGGCCGCCGCCCATGCCGGCGCCCCGGTGGCGGCCGACGGCGTCGATCTCGTCCATGAAGATGATGGCCGGAGGGTTGGCCTTGGCCTGGTTGAACAGGTCGCGCACCCGGCTGGCCCCGACGCCGACGAACATCTCCACGAAGTCCGAGCCGGAGATGGAGAAGAAGGGCACGCCCGCCTCGCCCGCCACCGCCCGGGCCAGCAGCGTCTTGCCCGTCCCGGGCGGGCCGAACAGCAGGACGCCCTTGGGGATCTTGGCGCCGATGGCGTGGAACTTGGTGGGCGACTCGAGGAACTCCTTGATCTCCACCAGCTCGGCGACGGCCTCGTCGGCGCCCGCCACGTCGGCGAAGGTCACCTTGGGCTCGTCCTTGTTCATCACCTTGGGCTTGGCCCGGCCGAACTGCATGACCTTGGAGCCGCCGCCCTGCATCGAGTTGATGATGAACAAGAAGCCGCCGAACAGCAGGATGATGGGCAGGAAGTTGATGAGGAGGGCGAACCAGATGTTCTGGCCGGCGTCCTTGGAGTCGACGTCCACGTCGGAGTCGAGCAGGCGGACCGTCAGCTCGTCGGCGTACTCGGCCGGGAACCTGGTCTCGTACTTGGTCCCGTCCTTCAGCTCGCCCCGGACCTTGCCCTCGCCGACGATCTCCGCCGTGGCCACCTTCTCCTCGGCCGTCAGGGCCTGGAGGCGGCTCAGCGGGATCTTCTCGCGGTCGTCGCCCCCACCGAGGAGGCTGGACGCGGCGACGAGCAGCGCCACGGCGAGGACGACCCACAGCACGGGGTGACGCAGCGTCTTCTTCACGGTCACCTCAGGCTACCCGTGCCCGTCTGGGTGCCCACGTAGGCGCAGACGTACGGGAGGTTGCGGTAGCGCTCGGCCACGTCCAGCCCGTACCCGACGACGAACTCGGGCGGGATGGTGAAGCCGACGTACTTGAGCTGCGGGTCTGAGCGCTGGAGGCCGTCCTTCACCAGCAGGGCGCACACCTCGAGGCTCGCCGGCTGACGGGCCTCGAGGTTGCGGCGGAGGTACGACAGGGTGAGCCCGCTGTCCACGATGTCCTCCACCAGCAGGACGTGGCGGCCACTGAGGTCGAGGTCGAGGTCCTTGACGATGCGGACGACGCCGCTGGTCTTGGTGGCGCTGCCGTAGGACGCCACGGCCATGAAGTCGAACTCGATGGGCAGGCGGACGACCCGGGCCAGGTCGCTCATGAACACGAAGGCGCCCTTCAGCACGCCGACGAGCAGCGGCGCCCGGCCCTCGTAGTCGGCCGTGAGCTGCGCGCCCAGGGCGCGGATGCGGGCCTGGAGGTCCTCCTCGGAGACGACCACCGGGCCGAGGTTCGGGTCGGCGGGGTGCGAAGGGTCGGCGGCCACGGCTGCCGAAGCTATCCCGCGCGCCCCCGGCACCGGCGAGGGGACGGGTGCCGGCCCGTCACCCCTCGACGCTCAGGCGGCCGGCCGACCGGCGCACCCGCCGCCCGCCCTCCACCTCGCAGGCGGCCGCCTCGCCCCGGGCCACGGCGAGGACCCGCTCGACCGACGCCGATCCGGGCGGGTGGTCGCCGCCGAGCAGCCGGCGCACGGCCCGCCGCGCCACCGCGGCCGGGAGGGCGGCCAGCGCGCGGGCGTCGCACGGGTCGACGCCGGCCGCCAGGTCGTCCAGGAGGTCGGCCTCGTCGCGCAGGAGGGCGGCCTGGCGGGCGAGCACGGGCACCACGTCGCGCCCGGCGACGTCGCGCAGCAGCGGCAGCACCTGGTGGCGCACACGGTTGCGACGGAAGGCGGGATCGTCGTTGGACGGGTCCCGCACGGGGACCAGGCCCGCCTCCGCGCACACCCCCTCGGTCTCCGAGCGGCGCAGGGCGAGCAGGGGCTTCTCCGGCCCCGGGCGCATCCCCGCCAGCCCGTCGACACCCGCCCCCCGCAGGAGGTTCAGCACGACCGTCTCCGCCTGGTCGTCGGCCGTGTGCCCCGTCGCCACCCCCGGCGGAAGGAGGGCCCGCCGGGCGTGGCGGGCCCTCGCCTCCAGGTTGGGGCCGGGGCCGACCGCCGCCTTGTGGGCGACGAAGCGGGCACCGAGGCCGGCGGCCGCCTCCTCCACCACGGCCGCCTCGGCCGCCGACCCGGGTCGCAGGCCGTGGTCCACGTGGTGGGCGGTCACGTCGCAGCGGGCGGCGACGGCCAGCACCAGCAGGGCCAGCGAGTCGGCCCCACCCGACACGGCGCACGCCAGTTGCGCCCCCGCCGGCGGGAACGTGCACCGCTCCAGCAGCGCCCCGAGCGAACCTGTGCTCGGAACGACCCGGATCCGAGTCGTTCCCGGCACAGGTCGGGGGCGCCGCGCCGGCACCAGCCGGGTCAGGCGGCGCTGCCGGCGGCGGTGCGGACCCGGTCGATCCAGGCGTGGGGGGCGCGGATCTCGGCCAGGCTCGGCAGCCACTCCGGGCCCCGCCACACGTGGTCGAGCAGTTCGCTGCCGCCCTCGGCCTCCACCGCCTCGATGAAGCGCTCGCCCTGCTCGTACTGCTTCAGCTTGGCCTCCAGGCCCACCAGCTGGCGCAGCAGCCTGGACGCCCCTTTGGCCTCGGCCCGCCGCTGGCGCAGCACCCGGCCGAACCGGTCGGCGCTCGGCACCAG
>DATLFN010000019.1 GCA_035540975.1 Acidimicrobiales bacterium | reverse complement strand
CGACCGGGGGCAGGGGCTCCACGGCGGTGCCCCCGGTCGCGCAGCCGGCCACGGACAGGACGGCGGCGGCGAGGACGGCCGCGGCGGGAAGGCCTCGACGGCGGGCGCGCACGCGGCTCAGGCGTCCAGGGGCAGCGTCTGCACCCGGGCCGGGACCGAGCCGCCGTCCCAGCGGACCTCGGCCTCGGTGGGCGGGGTCACGTCGCGGCGGACGTAGGCGAGCGCCACGACCGCCGGCCGCCCGGCCGCCGCCACCGACGTGAGCGTGCCCGCCTCCTTGCCGTCGACGACCAGCGAGGCGCCCACCGGCGGGGGCTCGCCCTGCTCGATCACCACGCCGCGGAGATGGCGGGGCACGTTTCCCCCACGGGAGTCGATGCGGGCCACCAGCTCCTGGCCGGTGTAGCAGCCCTTGGTGAAGCTGACCGATCGCTCGACGATGCCGGCCTCGGCGGGGATCGTCCTCTCGGTGAGCTCGGCGCCCATGGCCGGGATGCCGGCGGCGATGCGCCGGGCGTTCCACGCCTCGATGCCACACGGCCGCACGCCCGGCGGCGGCACCGGCGCCGGGCCGACCACGTCCACGCCGGGGAAGCCGGGCCAGTCGTCGTCGACCAGCATCCCGCCCGACGCGCCCGCCGCCCACTCGTGCACGTCGGGACCGCGCAGGGCCAGGCACCGCCACGAAAGCGGCTCGACCTCGGCCTTCACCCGGATCTTGAACCGACGGAGGCGGGCGAGCACGGCCGCGCCGTACCCGCCGTCGACGTCCAGGACCAGCGCGTCGGCGTCCGTCCGGGTGACGCGCACGAAGGCGTCGACCTTGCCCTGGGGCTGGAGGAGCAGCGAGTCGGCCGACGCCCCGACGCCGAGCCGGGCGACGTCCTGGCTCAGCTGGCCCTGCAACCACGACACGGCGTCGGGCCCGGACACCCGCAGGAAGTCGCGCGGCACCTCGACGGCGCCCGCTCCCGTGCGGAGGCACTCGAGGTCCTCGTCGACGCCCACCGCGCCATTCTGGCCCACCGGTTCACCCCACGAGGGGCACCGGGCGAGGGACAATCGATGCATGACCCCCGACGCGCCTCTCACGGGCAGGCTCCTGGTGGCCACGCCGGCGCTGGGCGACCCCAACTTCGACCGCACGGTGGTGCTCATCCTCGAACACGCCGACGAGGGCGCCGTGGGGCTGGTGCTCAACCGCCCGAGCGACACCGAGGTGCGCGAGCCGCTTCCCGAGTGGGACGACCTCACCGCCGACCCGTCGGTGATCTTCGTGGGCGGCCCGGTGGAACAGAAGGCGGTCATCGGCCTGGCCCGGCGGGGGGCCACCGACGTCGAGGAGCGGTGGCGGCCGCTGGTGGGCGGCGTCGGCATCGTCGACCTGGGCCGCGGCCCCGACGACCTCCTGCCCGCCGTCGAGGACCTGCGCCTGTTCGCCGGCTACGCGGGGTGGGGCGCCGGCCAGCTCGAGGGCGAGATCGAGGCCGGCGCCTGGTGGGTGGTCGACGCCCTCCCGGAGGACGCGTGCAGCCGGCAGCCCGAGCGCCTGTGGACCACCGTCCTGCGGCGCCAGCGGCCTCGGCTGGCGATGTACGCCGACTACCCGGTGGACCCCTCGGTCAACTGACACCGCCGACGGGCGCCGTCGCGCCGGCGGCGCGCCGGGCGGCCGTCATCCGCCGGGCGGCGGGCACGGCGGCCAGGAGAGCGGCCGCCTTGTTGCGACACTCCAGGTCCTCCAGGGCGGGGTCGCTGTCGGCGACGATGCCCGCCCCCGCCTGCACGCTGGCCCGCCCGTCGGGCCCGACCGTCATCGTGCGGATGGCGATGGCCGTGTCGAGGTTCCCGGAGAAGTCGAAGTAGCCGACCACCCCGGCGTAGGGGCCGCGTTTGGTCGGCTCCAGCGCGTCGATGATCTCCATGGCCTTCACCTTGGGCGCGCCGGACACGGTGCCGGCCGGGAAGGTGGCCCGCAGCACGTCCACCGGGCCGGTGCCCTCCACCACCGTCGCCGACACCTGGGAGGTCAGGTGCATGACGTGGCTGTACCGCTCCAGGGTGAGCAGCTCGTCCACCTTCTCGGTGCCGAAGCGGGCCACCCGGCCCACGTCGTTGCGGGCCAGGTCGACCAGCATCACGTGCTCGGCCAACTCCTTGGGGTGCTCGCGGAGCTCGGCGGCCAGCCGCCGGTCCTCCTCGTCGGTGCGACCCCGCCGCCGGGTCCCGGCGATGGGCCGGGACACCACCCGCTCGCCCCGCAGCTGCACCATGGGCTCGGGCGACGACCCGACCACGGTGATCTGGCGGTGGCGGAGGAAGTACATGTACGGCGAGGGGTTCACCTGGCGCAGGGCCCGGTAGACGTCGAAGGGGTCGGCGCCCAGGTCGAGGTCGAAGCGCATGGAGAGCACGACCTGGAAGATGTCGCCGTCCAGGATGCGCTCCTTGGCCGCCGCCACCGCCGCCGCGTAGACCTCCGTGGAGATCGTGCGGCGCACGTCGGGCGGCGGCTCGTCCCGCTCGGGCGGCTCCACCACCGGCTCGTCGAGCGCCCGGGCGCCGTCGGCGGCCATGCGGTCGAGGCGGGCCACGGTGGCGTCGTAGAGGTCGTCGAGCTCGTCCTGCCCGGCGCCGGGCGGGACGACGGCGTTGGCCACCAGCGTCACCCGCTGGCGCCAGTGGTCGTAGGCGGCGATCTCGCCGACCACCGAGAGGACGGCGTCGGGGTGGCCCTGGTCGTCGGGCGGCACGTCGGTGAGGCGCTCGACCTCCCGCACGACGTCGTAGCCCAGGTAGCCGACCACGCCGCCGTGCAGCGGGGGCAGCTCGGGGACGGCGGGCGACCGGTAGGCGGCGAGCAGCCCGTCGACCGCCGCCAGCACCCCCCGGTCGAGGGGGACGCCCTCGGGCAGGCGTCCCTCGACCTCGATGCGGCCCGACCGGGCGACCAGGGTGGCCGAGGGATTGCGGCCCACGAACGACCACCGGCTCCAGCGCTCGCCGTGCTCCACCGACTCGAACAAGAAGCCGGCCTCGTCGCCCACCACCCGCAGGAAGCCGGCCACGGGGGTGGTGAGGTCGCCCAGGATCTCCCGCCACACCGGCACCACGGCGGCAGTGCGGGCCAGGGAGCGGAAGACGTCCCTACCGGGCTGGAACACCGAAGCGGCGGAAGAAGCAGGTGAACTCGCCGGTGTGGCAGGCACCCTTCCCGGCCTGGTCGACGACGAACAGGAGCGTGTCGCCGTCGCAGTCGTACGACGCCTCGACCACCGTCTGGACGTCCCCCGACGTGTCGCCCTTGGCCCACCGCTCCTGGCGCGACCGGCTCCAGTAGACCATGCGGCCCGTCTCCAGGGTCTCCCGCAGGGTGTCCTCGTTCATCCAGGCCAGCATCAAGACCCTGCCCGTTGCCCGGTCCTGGGCGACGGCGGGGACCAGCCCGGCGGCGTCGTACCTCACGTCGTCCATCCCGGTGGGAAGGGAGGACTCGGGGCTCACGACGCCCGCCCGGAGCCGGGACGGCTCCGCCGACCCGACGGAGCACCGTCGTACCCGCCCGAACGGGGCGAGCGCAGCGAGCGAGTGAGGGCGGAGCTCACAGGTAGAGCCCCGTCGCGTCCTCGTTGCGATCGCTGGCCACGGCATGGATGTCCCGCTCGCGGAGGATGAGGTACTCCTCGTTGCGGACCTCGACCTCGAAGCGGTCCTCGGGGTTGAACAGCACCCAGTCGCCGGGGCGGACGTTGCGCACGTGGGGCCCCACCGCCACCACCTCGGCCCAGGTGAGGCGCTTGCCGATCTGGGCGGTGGCCGGGATGAGGATGCCGGCCCGGGAGCGGCGCTCCCCCTCGGTCTGGGGGAGCTGGACCAGCAGCCGGTCCGCCATCATCGTGATCGGGTGCTTGACGTCGCGGTCGGGCACGGCCCCACCGTAGAGCCTCGGAACCGTTACCCGAAACGATGTAACTTGACGGGATGGCACCATGTGGTACGGTGGCGTCCGTGGCGGGCGACGGCAGCAGCGAGGACCTCGGCGAAGGGCGCTCCGAGCCGGGGATGACGATCGACGAGCTGGCCCGCCGGGCCGGCGTCACCACCCGGACCATCCGCAACCACCAGACGATCGGCCTGCTGCCTCCGCCCCGCCTGGTCGGCCGGGTCGGGCACTACGACGAGGGCCACCTCGGCCGCCTGCGCCTGATCGCCCAGCTCCAGGACCAGGGCTACTCGCTGGCCGGGATCGCCGGCCTGCTGGAGGCGTGGGAGCGGGGGCGCAGCCTGGCCGACGTCCTCGGCTTCGAGCAGGCGCTCACCGCGCCGTGGACCGACGAGGAGCCCCAGGTCGTCGACCCGGCCGAGCTGTTCGAGCTGTTCCCGGAGAGCGCCACCCGGCCCGACCTCGTCCTGCGGTCGGTGGAGCTCGGCCTGCTCGAGCCCGACGGTGCCAAGGTCCGTGTGCCGAGCCCCCGCCTGGTCAACGCCGGCGCCGAGCTGGTCGCCGTCGGCATCCCCCTGGAGGAGGCACTGGACGCCATGGCGGCGCTGCGCGACGTCCTCGACGGCGTGGCCGAGCGCCTCGTGCGCCTGTTCGACGAGCACATCTGGGACCCGTTCGCGGCCGCCGGCATGCCGGCCGAGGAGCTGCCCCGGGTCACCGAGGCGCTGAAGCGCATGCGCCCGCTGGCCGCCGAGACGGTCCTCGCCGTGCTGGCCCGGGCAATGGAGCACCGGGTGGCGGCGTCCACCGCCCTGACCACCACGAGGGCGGCCGTCGACGCCGCCGCCCGGGAGGGAGCTACGCAATGACCGCCGCCGCCGGATGGGGGACGGACTGGCCCTTCGTGGTCGCGCCGTTCGTCTTCTACTTCTTCACCGTCTTCTGGCTCCTGGTCATGGGCGACCACGGGGACGAGAAGAACGTCGTGCGGGCGTTCTTCAAGCGGATCTCGTACTCCCTCGAGAAGGTCACGGGCTACCCGGGCTGGTGCATGGCGGGGGCCCTCAGCGGGCTCCTGGTGCTGGCCGTGGCCGTCATGGGCCTCTACTGGGACGTCGCCTGGCACATCGACCTCGGGCGGGACAAGGACCTGTTCACGCCCAGCCACACCATGATCCTCCTGGGCCTGGGCGGCATGGTCTACGCCTCGGTCATCGCGGTCATCTTCGCCACCAACGACGAGGCCGACGTGGGGTTCCGCTTCGCCGGGCTGCGCATCCCACGCTCGGCGCTCATGTTCGCCGTCCTCGGCATCGGCGGCACGGCCGCCTTCCCGCTGGACGAGCTGTGGCACCGGGCCTACGGCATCGACGTCACCCTGTGGAGCCCCACCCACCTCCAGCTGGTGGCGGGCGGCTCGCTCGGCCCCATCGCCCTGATGCTCATGATCCTCGAGGGCCGCAGGAACGCCCGGCCCACCCCGCTCGGGCACGTCATCCACGCCACCACCGCCGGCGCCGTCATGGTCGGCCTCACCACCTTCCAGGGCGAGTTCGACTTCGGCGTCCCGCAGTTCCAGGCGCTGTACCTGCCCGTCCTGTTCGCCCTCGCCATGGGCTTCGGGCTGGTGCTGAACCGCATGGCCATGGGCCCGGGCGGCGCCCTGTACGCCGTCGTCGCCTACCTGGTGCTGCGGGGCGCCATCGGCGCCCTGGTGGCGGGTGGCCTCAACCACTCGTTCCCCCGCTTCCCGCTGTACCTCGGCGGCGCCCTGTGCGTGGAGGCGGTCGCCCTCCTGGTGGGCACCCGGCGCACCCTGCGCTTCGCCCTCGCCTCGGGGACGGCGATCGGCCTCGTCGGCCTCGCCCTGGAGTTCGCGTGGGTGGACGCCTCGGGCTGGTTCGACGTCCGCCCCGGCCCCCTGGCGCTCCCCGGGACCGTGCTGGGCCTGGTGGCGGCGACGGCCGCCGCCGTGGTCGGCGCCGGCCTGGGACGGGCGTGGCGGCACGGCCTGGCCGAGGACACCGATCCCATGCCCGGCGTCGCCCTCGGGGTCGCCGCCGCCGCGGTCATCGTGTCCCTCGCCATCCCGCTGCCCCGCAACGTCGGCGACGTCGAGGCCGTCATCCGCACCTCGCCCGAGGGCGAGCTGGCCCGGGTCAGCGTGGAGCTGGTCCCGGCGGACGCGGCCGACGAGGCCACCGCCTTCGGGATCATGTCGTGGCAGGGCGGCGGCCGGAACTGGTCGGAGCTGGAGGAGGTGGCACCGGGCCGCTTCGAGAGCGAGGAGTCGGTCCCCGTCACCGGCAACTGGAAGTCGATGGTGAGCCTCATGCGGGGCTCCGAGGTCATGGCCGCCGCCGTCTACATGCCGGCCGACCCCGAGATCGGCGCCAGCGCCGTCCCCGCCGTCCCCGAGCGGCGGGTCGCCTTCGAGCGCAACACGTCCATCCTCCTGCGGGAGGCCAAGGACGGGCCCGCCTGGCCGGCCATGGCGTCCTACGCCGGCGTCGGGCTGGTGACGCTCCTGTGGGTGGCGCTGTTCGCCTTCACGGGCCGGCGCCTGGCCGACACCGAGAGCGAGGGCGACCGCCCGAGCGAGACGCGCTTCCCGTACGCCGGCCCGTCCGAGCCGCCCACGTGGCAGCCGCGCACGGCCGTCCGCAGCGGGACGGGGGCCGGGCCCTGATCCGTCGCCCCTTCGGGCACGGGCGGCAGCGGGCACGCGTCGGGGCGTGCCCGCTGTCGCGTCGGGGCGAGAGGCGTCAGCCGGGACGGACGGTGACGCCCGCCGCGGCGAGGTGCTCCTTGGCCTGGCGGACGGTGAACTCGCCGAAGTGGAAGACCGACGCCGCCAGCACGGCGTCGGCCCCGCCCTCGACCGCCCCGTCCACCAGGTGGTCGAGGGTGCCGACGCCACCGCTGGCGACGACGGGGACGTTGCAGGCGTCGACCACGGCCCGGGTGAGCTCCAGGTCGAACCCGTCGCGGGTGCCGTCCCGGTCCATGGAGGTGAGCAGGACCTCCCCCGCCCCGAGCCGCTCGCACTCCGCCGCCCACGCCACCGCGTCCATGCCCGTGGCCCGGCGGCCGCCGTGGGTGAACACCTCGAACGCCGGCCCGTCGCCGCCGTCGGGCCGGCGGCGGGCGTCCACGGCGACCACCACGCACTGGGCCCCGAACTCGTCGGCCAGCTCGGGCACCAGCGCCGGGCGGGCCACGGCGGCGGTGTTCACGCCCACCTTGTCGGCCCCCGCCCGCAGGAGCCGGCGGGCGTCGCCGACGGTGCGGACGCCACCCCCGACGGTGAGCGGGATGAAGACCTGCTCGGCGGTGCGCCACACCACGTCCACCATGGTCGAGCGGGCGTCGGACGACGCGGTGATGTCGAGGAAGACGACCTCGTCGGCGCCCTCCTCGTCGTAGCGGGCGGCCAGCTCGGCGGGGTCGCCGGCGTCGCGCAGGTCCACGAAGCGCACCCCCTTGACCACCCGGCCGGCGTCCACGTCCAGGCACGGGACGACCCTCACGGCGCGCACGCGATCATCGCCTCCCGCACGCTGAACACGCCCTCGTGGATGGCGGTGCCGACGATGACGCCGTCCAGCCCCCGCCCGCCGGCGAACACGGCGGCGAGGGCCCGGAGGTGCTCCAGCGTCCCGACCCCGCCCGAGGCCACGACGGGGTGGCGGGTGGCGTTGAGGACGGCGGCCATGCCCTTCACGTCGGGCCCGGTGAGCATCCCGTCCCGGGCGATGTCGGTGACGACGACGGCGCCCAGGGGGGCGTCCTCCACGGCGGACAGGACCTCGGGGAGGGTGCGGCCCGAGCTCTCCGTCCAACCCCGCACGGCGACCTCCCCGCGGCGCGAGTCGAGCCCCACGGCCACCCGGCCGGGGTGGCGGGCGGCCACCCGGCGCAGCAGCCGGGGGTCCTCGACCACCGCCGTGCCGAGGACGATGCGGCTCACGCCCGAGTCGAGGAGCGCCTCGGCCGAGAACTCGTCCCGGATGCCGCCGCCGGCCTGGACGGGGACGCCCACGGCGCCGGCGATGGCGGCCACCACCTCGCGGTTGGCCGGACGGCCGGTGCGGGCGGCGTCGAGGTCCACGACGTGGATCCACGGCGCCCCGTCCGCCTCGAACTCCAGCGCCACCTCGACGGGGTCGCCGCCGTAGACCCGCTCACGGGCGTAGTCGCCCTGCACCAGGCGGACGCAGACGCCGCCCCGCAGGTCGATGGCCGGGTAGAGGTCCACCGCCTAGGAGCACGCCTTGGCGAAGTTGGCCAGCACGCGGGCGCCGACCGGCCCCGACTTCTCGGGGTGGAACTGGGTGGCCCACAGCGGGCCCCGCTCCACCGCCGCCACCACCTCACCGCCGTAGTCGCACGTGGCGACCACCTCGGGCGTGCGCTCGGGGGCGAACGAGTGGACGAAGTAGACCCACGGCTCGGGGCCCAGCCCGTCCAGCAGCGCGCTGTCGTCCCGCTCGGGGACCAGAACGTTCCACTGCATCTGCGGGCGCTTCACCCCCTCGGGCAGCGCCCGCACGGCGCCGTCGATCACGCCCAGGCCGGCCACGCCGGGCGACTCCTCCGACTCCCGGTAGAGCATCTGCATTCCCACGCAGATCCCGAGGAACGGCGTCCCCGCCTCGATGGCGTCGAGGGCGGCCCGGTCGAGGCCCGTCTCCCGCAGGGCCTCCATGCACCGGCCGAACGCCCCCACACCGGGGAGGACGACGCCCGCCGCGCCGGCCGCGTCGCCGGCCCTGGTGACCAGCACCGCCCCGGCCCCCGCCTTCTCCAGGGCCTTCTGCGCCGACCGCAGGTTCCCGATCCCGTAGTCGAGGACGGCGATCATGCCGCCCCCGCGCCGTTCTGGCACCAGGAACCGGCACCGGGGTGTCGGTTCCTGGTGCCAGAGCCGGTGGAGGGCGTCACAGGGTGCCCTTGGTGGAGGGGACGCCACCGCCCTCGACGCGGACCGCGTCGCGCAGGGCCCGGGCCACGCCCTTGAACGACGCCTCCAGGATGTGGTGGGTGTTGCGGCCGCTGCGCATGCGCAGGTGCAGGGTGACGGCGGCGCTGGTGGTGAACGACTGCCAGAAGTGCTCGGCCATCCGCGGGTCGAACGCCGGCGTGCCGAGGGGCAGGGCGTCGGTGCCGCAGTCCACCTCGTAGACGAGGAAGGGCCGGCCCGACAGGTCGAGGGCGACCTCCACCAGGGCCTCGTCGAGCGGGAGGGCCACGGAGGCGAAGCGGCGGATGCCCGCCTTGTCGCCCAGCGCCTCGCGCACGGCCTCGCCCAGCACGATGGCCACGTCCTCCACCGTGTGGTGGATGTCGACGTCGAGGTCGCCCCGGGCGAACACACGGAGGTCGAACCCGCCGTGGCGCCCGAGCTGGGCGAGCATGTGGTCGTAGAACGGCACGCCCGTGTCGACCTCGGTGACCCCGGTGCCGTCGAGGTCGAGCCGCACCTCGATGCGGGTCTCCTTGGTGTCCCGCCGGCGCTCGGCGACGCGGGCCGTCACAGGACCCACCGGCCCGTGGCGGGACGATGATCGAACGATGAGAATCGCCGGCGGCCGTCCCCGCCGCCGCAGGCGGCCCCTTGCGGCTGCCGGCCGAGAGGACAGCGCGGAGGACGCCCGGCTCGCCGGGCGGCCGCAGCACGGCCGGCTCGGCGAGGAACCTCCGGTTCCGAGCCGATTCTCACAGGACCTCGGCCAGGGCGGCGAGGAACGTGTCGTCCTCCTCGGGGGTGCCGACGGTGACGCGCAGGCAGCCGTCCAGGCGGGGCCAGGCGCTGCAGTCGCGGACGAGGACGGACCGGTCCAGGAGTCCCTGCCACACCCGGCGGGCCGGCGCGCCGAGGGGCCGGAACAGGAGGAAGTTGGCGTCCGACGGCCAGCACTCGACGTCCAGGGCGGCCAGCGCCCCGGCCAGGCGGTCGCGTTCGGCGGCGATGGCGGCGACCCGGGCCTCCATCTCGGGCCGGTACCGCAGGGCCAGGCGGCCGGCCAGCTGCTTCACGGCGTCGAGGTGGTAGGGCAGCGCCCGCGACTCCAGGGCGGCCACCACCGGCGCCGGGCCCACCAGGTAGCCCAGGCGGGCGGCGGCCATGGCCCAGGTCTTGGAGTAGGTGCGGACCACGGCCAGGGGCACGTCGTCGCCCACCAGCTCGAGGGCGGAGCGGGGCGAGAACTGGCCGTACGCCTCGTCGACCACGACCAGCCCCGGTGCCAGCTCGACCACGCCGGCCACGGCGCCCGCCGGCTCCGAGCGCCCGGTGGGGTTGTTCGGCGAGCACACGAAGGTGACGGCGGGCTCGGACTCGGTGATGACCCGCTTCACCTCGACGGGGTCGAGCAGGAAGTCGGGCGCCCGCTCCCCCACCGCCACGGCGGTCCCCGTGAGGCGGGCGATGTGGGAGTGGAGGGCGTAGGTGGGCTCGAACACGGCCGCCGAGCGGCCCGGCCCGCCGTAGGCCAGGAGCAGCGTCTGGAGGACCTCGTTGGAGCCGTTGGCGACGAAGACCTGGTCGGGGCGCACGCCGTGCAGCTCGGCCAGCCCCTCTCTCAGCGCGTGGGCACCCCGGTCGGGGTAGCGGTTGAACGGGACCCCGGCGACCTCCCGGGCGAGCGCCTCGACCCAGCCCGGCGGCGGCGGGTAGGGCGACTCGTTGGTGTTGAGCCGCACCGAGACGTGCACCTGGGGCGAGTGGTAGCCGCCGCCCAGGCCCTGGTCGGCGCGGGGCGGGATCAGGGCGCCCATCGCAACCGCACGGACTCGGCGTGGGCGGGCAGGCCCTCGGCCTCGGCGATGGCGGCCACGTGGGGCGCCACCCGGCCGAGGGTGGGCCCGTCCAGCGACACGACGTGGATGGCCTTCACGAAGTCGTCCACCCGAAGGGCGCCCGAGAAGCGGGCCGACCCGTAGGTGGGGAGGACGTGGCTGGGGCCGGCCAGGTAGTCGCCCACGCTGGCCGGGGCGAACGGGCCGGTGAACACGGCGCCCGCCGACCTCACCAGGGGCAGGAGCGCCTCGGGGTCGGCGGTCATGAGCTCGAGGTGCTCGGGGGCGATGGCGTTGGCCACGGCGACGGCCTGCTCGGGCCCGTCGACCAGCGCGGTGTACCCGTTGGCGGCCAGGTTCGCCTCGATGACGCCCCGGCGGGGGTTGGCGGCGGCCAGGCGGGCGACCGCCGCCTCGATGCGGTCGGCCGCCTCCTCCGACCACGTGATGAGCCAGCCCACGCTGTCGGGGCCGTGCTCGACCTGCACGATCACGTCGATGGCCGCGTAGTCGACGGGCGTGGTGTCGTCCGCCACCACGACCACCTCGGAGGGGCCGGGGAACGAGCCGGGCACCCCGACCACGCCCTGGGCCGCCACCTGCTGCTTGGCCACCGAGGTGAACAGCCCGCCCGGCCCCACGACGACGTCCACCGGGCGGATCGTCTCCGTGCCGTAGGCCATGGCGGCGACGGCCTGGGCGCCGCCGATGCGGTACACCTCGTCCACCCCGGCCAGGGCGGCGGCGGCCAGGATCCCGGGGGCGACGGTGCCGCCGGACGTGGGCGGCGAGCACAGGACCACCTCGGGCACGCCGGCCACCCGGGCGGGGATGGCCGTCATCAGCACGGTGGACATGAGCGGCGCCTCGCCGCCCGGCACGCACAGTCCGGCCCGGTCCACGGGGCGGAACAGCTCGCGCACGACGATGCCGTCGCGCTCGTAACGGGCGTCCTCGCGGGCCTGGTGGCGGTGGTAGGCCAGGACGTTGGCCCGGGCCGCCTCCAGGGACTCCCGGAGGAGCGGGGGGATGCCCTCGAGGGCGGCGTCGACCTCGGCCTGGGGCACCCGCAGGCTCTCGGGCCGCACCCCGTCGAACTTCTCGGTCAGGGCGAGGACGGCGTCGTCGCCGCCGGTGCGGACCTCGGCCAGGATGGCGTTCACCGCCTCGATCGGGAGGTTGGTGGCCGCCCGGGGCCGCGGGAGGTGGGCGCGCAGGTCGCCGGTGAACCCGCGGAGGTCGAGTCGGGTGAGCATGGGAGGTACCGATCGTACTGCCGGGGCCCGGAGGGCCTCCGGGACTTCGCGGGACGACCGGGCGGGCGACAATGGCGCCATGTCGTCGTCCGCCGCCGAGCTGTCCTCCCTCGCCACCGCCCTCGACGAGCTCACCCGGAGGGTGACGGCCATCGCCGACCGCTACCTCCAGGACCGGGAGGACCTCGCCACCGAGCTGTACCACGTGGAGCGGGCGCTGAACGGGGCGTCGCGCAGCCTCGCCAAGGCCGTCGACAACGCCCGGTGAGGGCGACTGCGACGGCGAAATAGACCGACGGCGCCCGGAGGCGCCGTCGGCCGAGCGGCGGCGGGACCGCTCTGGGGACGAGAGGCGGGGACTCGTCCCTCAGTCCCTCTGAACGCCGGGTGCGTCCCCGTTGTTCCCGGGACGGTGGCGGCGGTCGGGGTCGCGCTGCGCCACGTGCAGCGCCTTGCCGTCCCGGGACACCACCAGCGCGGTACGCCCGTCCACCAGGCCGGCGGCGTCGGCCACGCCGTGGTACCCGGTCTCGGCGGTCAGCTCGATCGTCACGGTCGGGCCGTCGGGACGGTCGAGCACGATCCTCGACCCGTCGGTGGCCTCGTCGACGGTCCCCTTGTCGAAGGTCACCTCGTGCCAACCACCGTTCCCGTCGGGGACGGTCACCGTGCCGTGCACGGCCCGGCCGAGGGGAAGGAGCCCGAGCGGGCCCGGGCCGCGCCGGTGGCCGGGCCCGCCGCGCAGGGCGGGGCCGGCCGTCTGCTTGCAGGCGCGGCGGGCGGCCTCGTCCTCGCCCGCCTGCTCCAGGCAGGTGCGCAGCGCCCGGCGGGCGGCCCGGCGGTCGGACGGCTCCCCGGCGCCCGGCGTCGAGGGCGGGGGGTCGGTCTGGGCGGCGAGCAGGGTGGGCCGGGCCGGGTCGTCCCCGGCCAGGGCGACGGCTCCGCCGCCGAGCACCAACCCGGCGACCAGGACCACGGCGGAATTCCGCTTGAGCATCTCGGTTCACTCCTCGTGAGGCGAATGCCCCGACTGTGGGCCGCTCCCGAGAGCATCGTGCCGGGAAGCTGTGAGGGAAGTGTTAGGTCGCCGTCGCGACCGGCGAGCTCGATCGTGCTCCGGGCGCCGGTCTCCGACCGGGTACGAGGGAGCTGGGGCAGTAGTCGGACAGGATGCACGAGTCGCACCTGGGCTTGCGGGAGAGGCAGACCCGGCGGCCGTGGAGGATGAGGCGGAGGCTGAGGGCGCCGCGCTCGGCGGCGGGGACGAGGGCGTCGAGCTCGGCCTCGACCTTCACCGGGTCGGTCTCGGTGGTGAGGCCGAGGCGGCGGCTGAGGCGGCCGACGTGGGTGTCGACCGGCAGCCCGGGGAGGCCCAGGGCGACGCTGCGGACCACGTTGGCCGTCTTGCGGCCGACGCCCGGGATGGTGACGAGGTCGTCCATGGACGACGGCACCTCGCCGCCGAACCGCTCGTCCAGCGCCCGGCCCATCCCGATGAGGCTGCGGGCCTTGGCCCGGAAGAACCCGGTGGAGTGGATGATCGCCTCCAGCTCGCCCGGGTCGGCGCCAGCCAGGTCGGCCGGCGCCGGGTAGCGGGCGAAGAGGGTGGGCGTCACCGAGTTGACCCGCTCGTCGGTGGTCTGGGCGGAGAGGATGGTGGCGGCCAGCAGCTGGTACGGGTCGTCGTGGCGGAGCGCGCAGAGCTCGGCCGCGGTCCCCGGGTACTCCTCGGCCAGCCTGGCCGCCGTCTCCCGGGCCCGCCCCTTGGGTGTCCGGGGACGCGCCATGGCACCGCTACCTTGGCAGACGTGCATCACCTCGAGGTGAAGCGGCAGATGGGCCAGGGCGACATCGCGGCCGTGAGCGAGCTCCTCGAGGTGGCGGCGGCGGCCGACGGCCACGCGCCGCTGGGCGAGCACCAGTGGCTCGACCTGGTCGACGGCGGCCGCAGCGGCTTCGCCGGCCTGGTCGCCTGGGAGCCCGGCCACGGCCATCCCGTCGGCTACGCCCAGGTGACCCGGGGCGACGCCACCTGGGCGCTGGAGTTCGTGGTGGACCCGCACCATCGCCACCACGAGCGCACCATCGGCGCCGACCTGGTGGCCGCCGCCATGGACGTGGTCCGCCACGAGGGTGGCGGGCGCATCTCGCTGTGGGTGCCCAAGCCCACCCGGGCGCGGGACCTCATCGCCACCGGCGCCGGCATGCGGCACACCCGGGACCTGTTCCAGATGCGGCGCCCGCTGCCCGTCGACGAGCCCTACGAGCTGTCCACCCGCCCGTTCGAGCCGGGCGCCGACGAGGACGCGTGGCTGGAGGTCAACAACCGGGCGTTCGCCGCCCACCCCGAGCAGGGCGGCTGGGACGTGGAGACGCTCAAGCGCCGGGAGGCGGAGCCGTGGTTCGAGCCGGCCGGGTTCCTGCTCCACGAGGTCGACGGCCGCCTGGCCGGTTTCTGTTGGACCAAGGTGCACGCCGACCACTCCCCCACGCTGGGCGAGATCTACGTGGTGGCCGTCGACCCCGACTTCCAGGGCCGGCGCCTGGGGCGCTCTCTCGTCCTGGCCGGTCTCGACTCCCTGGCCCGTCGCGGCATCGCCACCGCCATGCTCTACGTCGACGCCGACAACGTCCCGGCCCTGCGCCTCTACGACGACCTGGGGTTCAGCGTCGACCACGTCGACCGGGCGTACTGCGTGGACGTCCCCCCGGCGGCCTGACGGGCCCGCCCGGCCGGGCGGGGGTCAGCCGAGGCCGCCCACCCCCACGGCGTTGCCCACGCCGAAGGTGACGGCCGCCGCGGCGGCGGCGATGGCCAGCTGGCGCAGGGCGGAGCGGGGGGCCGAACGGCCGGTGAAGGCGGCGAGGGCGACGCCGATGGCCACCGCGGCGACCGCGCCGAGGACCACCGACGCCACGGTGGCGCCCGTCCCCTTCGAGACGAACCACGGGAAGAGCGGGATCACGGCGCCGAAGGCGAAGGCGAGGAAGGACGAGACGGCGGCCTGGACCGGCGACCCGAGCTCGTTGGGGTCGATGCCGAGCTCCTCGCGGGCGTGGGTCTCCAGCGCCAGGTCGGGGTCGCGCATCATCTGGGTGGCCAGCTCGTCGGCCACCTCGGCGGCGACGCCCCGCTCCCGGTAGATCGCCGCCAGCTCCCGGCGCTCGCTCTCGGGGCGGCGGTCGATCTCGATGCGCTCCAGCTCCAGCTCCCGCTCCAGGAGCTCGGACTGGGCCTTCATCGACACGTACTCGCCGGCCGCCATCGAGAAGGCGCCGCCGACCAGCCCGGCCAGCCCGGCCAGCCGCACGACCCCGGGCGCCGGGTTGGCGCCGGCCACGCCCAGGATCAGCGACACGTTCGAGACCAGGCCGTCGCTGATGCCGAACACGGCGGCCCGAGCCGCGCCGCCCTGGATGTTGCGGTGGTGGTGCTCGAAGGTGCCGTGGTCGCCCGGGCCCTTCGCCGATGGCGCAGCTCCGTCCGGCTGGGGCGACGGGCCGGTCTCCATGGCCGCCATAGCCTACGGGGCGTGGCCCGGTACGACGTGACTCCGGCCGAGTTGGCCGCCCTCCTCGACGGGGAGCCGGCCTACCGGGCCCGCCAGGTGTGGGAGGGGCTGCGCCGGGGTGACGCCCCCGAGGACCTCACCCCCCTCCCGCGCGTGCTGCGGGCCCGGCTGGCGGCCGAGCCCGCCCTCGCTCCGTCGCTCCGCGAGGACACCGCCGTCGAGACCGACGACGGCGACACGGTCAAGTGGCGGTGGGCGCTCGCCGACGGGCGGCTGATCGAGACGGTGCTGATGCACTACGCGGGCCGCACCACCGTCTGCGTGTCCAGCCAGGCCGGCTGCGCCATGGCGTGCGGCTTCTGCGCGACCGGCCAGGCCGGGTTCGAGCGCAACCTGACCACCGGTGAGATCGTCGAGCAGGTGGTGCGGGCGGGCGCCGAGGCGCGCCGGACCGGGCGCCGGGTCTCCAACGTCGTGTTCATGGGCATGGGCGAGCCCCTGGCCAACCTGGACCGGGTGTGGCCGGCCATCGAGCGCATGCACGGGGACCTCGGTCTCTCGGCCCGCCATTTGACCGTGTCGACCATCGGGATCGTCCCCGGCATCCGCCGGCTGGCGTCGCTGCCCCTCCCGGTGAACCTGGCCGTCTCCCTCCACGCCGCCGACGACGCCCTCCGCGACGAGCTGGTGCCGGTCAACCGGCGTTACCCGCTGGAGGCGCTGCTCGAGGCGTGCCGGGCGTGGGTCGACGCCAAGGGCCGCCGGCTGTCGTTCGAGTGGGCCCTCATCGCGGGGGTGAACGACCGGGCCGGCGACGCCGCCCGCCTGGCCGAGCTGGCCCGGGAGGTGAGGGCCCACGTCAACCTCATCCCCCTCAACCCGACGCCCGGCTACGCCGTGCGGGGCACCCCGGCGGCCGGCGTCCGGGCGTTCCGCGACCTGCTGGAGTCGCTCGGGGTCAACGCCACCGTGCGCCGCAACCGGGGGACCGACATCGACGCCGCCTGCGGCCAGCTGGCGGCCGCGGGGGCCGGGCGCGTTCCACCGCCGCGACGGCGGGCCGATCGGCCAGACTGAGCGCATGGAAACGCGGCGGTGGACGAACCCGCATCAGCCCCAGACGCTCCAGATCGCCGTGTTCCTGCTGTACGCCAACGCCTTCTTCACCGTGCTGTGGCTGCTGCGGGCCGGGGTGTTCCCCCTGCTCTTCCTGGGTGCCGCGGCCGGGTCGGTGGCCGCCGGGTACGGCATCGCCAACGAGCAGAAGTGGGGCTACGCCCTGGGCGTGGGCATGGCGTTCCTGCCCTTCCTGCTCCGGCTCTACTACGGGGGCGGCGAGGCGGTGTTCTCCACCGGGCTCATCAACCTCATGTTCGAGATCGCCCTCGTCGCCCTGCTCCTCCACGCCCAGAGCCGGGACTACCAGCGCATCTGGTTCAAGTAGCCGCTGGTGGGATTCGCCATACCCGCAGGTCAGCGGCTTGTAGGTGCTAGCGCACCGCTCTACCGGACTGGAGGGGAGATGCTCCGAGGCCGCTGACGCCGCGCCGGCCGACGGGGACCTCGAGCGCCTGATCGTCAGCTTCGGTCGCCACCTGCGGGCCGCCAACCGGTCGCCCAGGACCATCGAGAAGTACCTGCTCGCCGCCCGCCGGTTCGCCGCCTTCTGCGCCGCCACTACCGGCCCACCGTTGCCGCCGCCATTGCGTGGGCTCCTCCGGGCCGACGCCCCGGCGCCTCGTACTGTGCGCCGCCTGCCGCGGCTGAGGGAGTTCTACGGGATCGTCGTGTACATGTACTGGCAGGACCACCAGCCGCCGCATTTCCACGCCATCTACGGCGGCGAGGAAGCTCTCGTGCGGATCGACGACGCGGCGTTCCTGGCCGGGTCGCTTCCCCGCACCGCCGCCCGCCTGGTCAGGGAGTGGGCCGAGCTGCGCCGATCGGAACTGCAGGACAACTGGGACCGCGCCCAGGCGCCCACGAAGCTCGTGCCGATCGAGCCGCTCCGTTAACCTTGGTCCGTGAGCCGACCTGCGAGAGTCGTGGCTGTGGAGCACCTCGGTGACTTCCGGCTGCGCCTCACCTTCTCGGACGGCCTGGTGAGGGAGCTTGATTTCGACGGGGTTCTCGCTGGCGGGGTTTTCGAGCCGCTGCAGGACCGGGCACTGTTCGCACAGGTTTCGGTCGACACCGTCGCCGGCACGATCGCCTGGCCGATCGGCGTCGACCTCGATCCCGACGTGCTCCACGGCGACCACGAGCCGGCGAGCGGCCGGGCCCCGGTCGTGCTCAAGGAGTACCACCTCGGCCTGACTGGCTGAGACGCCAGGACGCCGGAATTGCGCCTGTTACCAGCGCATACGGTGGCCCTTTTCGCTCCCGGGCTCCACGCCTGGAGAGGCCGCCAGAACAGCGCTTGTCCCGGACTCCGGTTCAAGTAACCGCTGGTGGGTTTCGCCATACCCGCAGGTCAGCGGCTTGTAGGGGCTAGGGCACCGCTCGGCCAGATGATGCGGCGACACGGACTCGATCCGGGAGGATGCTGCCCGCTGTCGCCGCGCCGGCCGACGGCGACCTCGATCACCCTGATCGTCAGCTTCGGTCGCCACCTGCGGGCCGCCAACCGGTCGCCCGGGACCATCGAGAAGTACCTGCTCGCCCCCCGCCGGTTCGCGCCTTCTGCGCCGCCGACGACGGGCGTTGTTCGGCGCTGCCGATCGGTGCGCCGTCGGGATCGACGCCGGCCGCGCGGTCCGGCATTCAACGTGCCGTTCGCTCAAGCCGGTTCGCGCCCCCGGACCATTCATGCGGCAAGAACGGGCGTTATTCGCCCATCGTTGCCGCATGAACACGCCGCCGCCTCGGGGAACTCGGCCGGCGAGTGCGACCGACGTGATGCCGCAGGCCGCTGAGATGGGGGATCCCCCGCTGTCCCGCGCGCTGACGCCGGATCGCTCGCGATTCCCAGGTCGGCGCGGCGCAGAGCACCGCCGACCGTTCGTCTGTATACACAGGCTTCGCGTGTATATACTGGACCGTGACGAAGCGACTGATCGATGTCGACGACGTGGCGCTGGATGCAGCGCGTGCCGAACTCGGGACCCGCACCATCAAGGACACGGTCAACGAGGCGCTCCGGCGAGCGGCGGCAGTCAGACAGTCCAAGCTCGACCAGGCGCTCGACGTGTTGGCCAGCGCCGACCTGGACGACCGCTCCACGGCCTGGCCATGAGCTTCGTCGTCGACACCAGCGTCATGAGACGGCTTCGCGTCTCGGCCGTGCGCGAGCGCGTCCAGGCCCTTGATGGCGCCGGCCTCGCGCGGACGGCGATGACCGAGCTCGAGATCGGGTTCTCCGCCAGCAACGGCGAGGATTGGGACCGCTTGATTGCCGCCCTGGACGTCTTCGAGCCCTTGGACGTCGAGGCCCGTCACTTCGCTCGGGCGGCGCAGGTTCAGCGACTGCTCGCCGTGCATGGCCTGAAGGGCAGGAAGGTCCCCGATCTGCTGATCGCCGCGGTGGCAGAGACGACCGGTCGCACGGTGCTCCACTACGACACCGACTTCGACCGCATTGCGTCGGTCACGGGCCAAGCCGCAGAGTGGGTCGTCCCCCAGGGCACCATCGACTGACGGAGCCCGGAAGAGCGATAGCCCGCGCCTGCTCGTTCTGCGGCGTTCACGGCTCGCTTCGAACGAGAGTTGGACCCGGACGGTCAGCTCAGCGTCGACGAGCGCCGGCGTCGGGCTACCGCAGCCCGCAAGGCCTACTTCACCCGGCTCGCGCTGAGGTCTGCACGGGCGGGCGGCGGGGCCCCAGTCGTGCTCAGGGAATACCCGCCTCGGCCTGAAACGTGAATGACTGGTGTCGCGTGAGCGCGTGGGCGCGTCGGGTGTTGAGGATCACCTGAGTCTGTAGGAAGGCGATCACTGAAGATGTAGGTCCTGAGTGCCCTGGGTGGGCCTTGAAAGCAGGGTCCACCAACGAGCTGGGGCTCCCTCCCACGCTGACGGTTCCGATACCGGCCAGCACC
>DATLFN010000018.1 GCA_035540975.1 Acidimicrobiales bacterium | reverse complement strand
CCGCCCACCGGGCCGTCAAGGCTTCCCCTCCGGGCGGCCTTCGGCCGGCCTTGACCGCCCTCCCCCTACTTCCGCACGCCCCGAAGTCATCTCGACGAACCCGTCGCGACCTACTTGACAAGCCGTTCCACATCAGTCGATCGGAGGCACGAACGGGAGCGCCGAATCCCGCCGACAGGAACAAACGCCGGGGCGTTGTACCGACCGGGGGCCGTTCCTGCTTCCCTGGGACAGCGCGCCGGACGGCAACTGTCCTAAGTAGCGCATCGCCCGCCGCACGCTCGACGCACCCGACCGGCGGCGGTAGGGGCCCTTGGCCCTTGCGCGTTGGAGTGGCGACGTCGAATGCACCGAGCCGGCGTCGGCGGACGCAGAGCCGGCGGGCCGTCACGCCGGGCGCGCCGCGACCTCGGCGCCCCGCCGGAGTCCGGCAGAGATCGGTCGGCGAAGGCGTCGTCCACCCCGTCAGCGGGCACCAGGACGGCGGTATACGTAGCATCTTGGACGGCGCCTTTCGGCGGCCGAGGAGGGGTGTCATGCACGCAAGAGTCACGAAGTTCACCGTGGAGCCGGGACGGGTCGACGACGCCACCGAGTACTACCGCAGCACGGTGCTTCCCCAGGCACGTGAGCTCGAGGGTTTCAAGGGGGGAGTGGCCCTCATCGACCGTGATGGAGGAAGCATCTTCAGCTTCACGCTCTGGGAGAACGAGGAGGCCATGCGCGCCAGCGAGGAGGTGGGGAACCGCCTCCGGGGCAAAGCAGCCTCCGACCTGCAGTTCCCCGCCCCTGTTGTCGCGCGCTTCGAGGTGGGCGTTCTGGAGATCGACTGACCCAGGCCGTCCAGCCGTGGCGTTCCGAGCGGCTGTTCTTCCTCCTCGTCTTCGCCTTCTCCTGGTCGGTCTGGGCACCGATCGTCTTCGCCGGAGACGACCTCTCGACCTTTCACCACGTCGCCATCGGCATCGGCGCCGCAGGTCCGAGCGTGGCGGGGGTGCTCTGTACGGCGCGGGAGGAGGGGCGAAGAGGGGTGCGGAAGCTGTTCGCTTCATTGGTGGACTGGCGGCTGGCGGCGCGGTGGTACGCCCTGTGCCTGGGCGGTCCCTTGGCCGTCGCCCTCGCGGCGGTGGGCCTCCATCGGCTGGCGGTCGGCGACGATGCGACGTTTCACCTCGAGATGTCGACGGTCCTGCTCAGCGCTCCGTTCCTCGTGGTCGGTCTGTTCATCGGTCCGTTGCAGGAGGAGCTCGGTTGGCGGGGATACGTCCTTCCCCGCCTCGTCGATCGCTGGGGCGGCGTCCCCGCGGCCCTGGTGCTCGGGGTCCCGTGGGCGTGCTGGCACCTGCCTCTGTACGCCATGGACCCTGGCGGCCAGGAGCGGGCGCCGCTCGTGGCCTTTCTGATCTCGGTGGTCGCCTTGTCGGTGCTCTACGCCTGGTTCTGGACGGCCACCGGCGGCAGCCTGGTCGTGGCCCTTCTGCTCCACAGCGCCACCAACGCCGCGGGAGTGGTCCTCCTGAGGGACGCTCGGTCCGACTTCGGCCCTTCAGTCATCGCCACGGTCCTCACCGTGAGCCTTGCCGCCGGCGCCGCTCACCATCTACGCCATGGCTGGCGCGATCTGGCGACGCGGCGGCGCACCGATCACTGACCGTTCCCGAAGCCTCGACGGCCGCCGTTGGCTCTGCCGGCCACAGCTCATCGAGCGCCACCGCCTACCAGCCGAGGAGCGACGTCAGCGAGCGGGGAAGTGGACAGTGCCGAAGGCGGGTGTTGGCGGGCTGATGCCACGCTTGCGACGTGAGCCAGTACCGGCCACCCAGCCCTCGAGGAGTGTCGTCTTGCCGATCCCCGGGTCACCGGCGAGGAGCACGACGGTGCCGTGACCGCGGCGAGCGGCGTCGGAGCGCCGCTCGCAGGGCGGCTTGCTCCGCCCGCCGCCCGACCAGACCGCGCGCCGGCGCCATGCTCGTGAGCATACGTGCCGCAGGGAGATGGCCGCCCCTTGCGGAACCGCTCCGGCCCTATGTGCGATACTGAACCGGTTGTGACTGCCGGGTCGACCCTGCTCCACATCCCCGGCGGCCGGGTGGGCGCCACCCACGGCGCGGTGCGCCCGGCGCTCGCGGCTGCGGTGCCCACGCTGCTCGCGGGACTCGGGCGTTGAGCGCGCCGGGCGCCCCCTTCACCGGGGAGGTGGTCGACGCGGCGGCCGCCCGTGAGGTCGGGCCGGAGTACGTGTCCACGGTGGGCAAGGTGGTGGTGAGCCACGTGCGCAACGAGCTGGCCGGTGCGGTGGCGTTCGACGAGCCGGCCATCGCCCTCGCCCCCGGACCGCGGGAGAAGTGGCTGGCGTGCCGCATCGCCATGGAGGAGTACGGCCATCACCTGCGCTTCCAGCGCCTGGCCTCCGAGCTCGGCGTCGAGGTGGGCCCCGGGCGGGCCCTGTCGGTGTTCGACTTCGGGCTCACGTCGTGGGCCGAGTTCGTGGTGCTGAAGGCGCTCGTCGACCTGGCCGAGGTCGTGCTCATGGAGGAGTTGGCGGACACGTCGTACCTGCCGTTGCGCTCCGTGGTCGAGAAGCTGCTGCCCGAGGAGCGGTTCCACGTGTCGTTCGGGAAGGCGAGCTCGCGGGACATGGCCGCCGACGCCGACGCCCGCCCCGTCCTCCAGGCGGCCGTCGACGACCTGGCCGCGTTCACGGTGCCGTTCTTCGGGCGCAGCCAATCGGCCAACAACGTGGCGTTCCGGCGCTGGGGGGTGAAGCAGCGCACCAACGACGAGGCCCGGGCCGAGTGGGCCCGGCGGGCCCGGCAGTTCGTGGAGGACGACCTGGGCCTGCGCTTCCCCGAGGTGGACGTGCGCTGGAACGGCTGAGCTGGCACGCCGTGGACCCCGCCGGCCGCGATCCCGCCACCGGCCGCCCGCCCCGGTGGCCGGGCCACCCGACGCCCCTCGACGCCCTCGCCGGCGCACCGGTGGCGGCCTGGCCCGTGGCCGTCGTCGGCGTCGACGGCACCCGCCTCAGCCTCGCCCGGGCCCTCGGCGCCGGCGGCGAGCGCGTCGAGCGCCTGGTCGACGAGCTCGCCGGGAAGCGATCCGCTGCGGACGACGTCGACGTGGCGGCGCTGGCCCGGCGGACGCCGGCGGGGGTGGTGGACCTGCCCGTCGCCGTGGTGGACATGGCGGAAGCCTCGGACGAGGCCGGGCGGGTGGACGCCGGGTGGCTCGATCGCGCCGACGCCGTGCGGGCGGCCCTGCGCCGGGACGCGGTGGCGGCGGGGCGGGAGGCGGTCCTGGAAGCGGCCCTGCACATCGCCGTCCTGGTCGCCACCGAGCGGCTCGACCCGGCGGGTGACGACGACGTCGACGCGCACGTGGCGTCGGGCGCCCAGCTGTGGCTGGTGGCGGGCGCCGTGGCCGCGGCGGTGGCCGGGGCCCAGCCGGATCCCTTCGCAGCCTGGGCCCGGCTCGTCTCCGCCGGGTGGTGGCCCGTCGGCCCCGCCGGGAAGCGGCTCGTGGTCGGCGCCGGCCGCCCGTGACCGGCGCCACGGGCGCCACGGGCTCCACGGGCGCCACGGGCGCCACCGGCGCCACCGGCGCCGACAACCTCGCCGCCGTCCTCGAGCGCCGGGCGGTCGAGGGCGGGTGGGCGCAGGACGTGGCCTTCGTGGTCGGCGACCGCTCGTTCACCCATGCCGACGTGCACGACGGTGCCGCCCGCGCCGCCGGCGTCCTCGCCCGGCTCGGGGTCGGCCGGGGCGACCGGGTGCTGCTCGTCCTCTCCGACGGCATCGAGCTGGCGTGGACGTTCCTGGGCGCCGTTCGCCTCGGCGCCGTGGCCGTCCTCGCCAACCCCCGCCTGACCCCCGCCGACCACGGCTTCCTGGCCGCCGACGCCGGCCCGCGGGTGGTGGTGTGCGACGACGACCTGGCCGGGCGGTTCGCCGGTGCCGAGGTGGTGCCCGGGGGCGGGCTGGGGCGCCTGGCCGCCTCCTGCCCGCCGGAGGCGCCGGTGCCGGTGGGCGACGACGCCGCCGCCTACGCCCAGTACACGTCGGGCACGACGGGCACGCCCCGCGCCGCCGTCCACGCCCACGGCCACCCGGCCGTGTACTTCGACGCATTCGCCCGACCCGCGCTCGCCATCGACCGCGGCGACGTCGTGCTGTCGGTGTCCAAGCTGTACTTCGCCTACGGGCTGGGCAACGCCCTCTTCTTCCCCCTGTTCGCCGGATGCCGGGCCGTCCTGGTGCCGGGACAGCCCCGCCCCGACCTCGTCGCCGACCTGGTCGAGGCGCACCGGGTGAGCCTGCTGTTCGCCGTGCCGACGTTCTACGCCCACCTGGTGGCGACGGGGCGCTCGGGCGCCGTGGGCTCGCTGCGGGCCGCCGTCTCGGCCGGGGAACGCCTGGCTCCGACCCTCGCCGAGCGGGCTCGCGACCTGCTGGGCTGCCCCGTCCTCGACGGGCTGGGTTCCACCGAGGTCGGCCAGACGTTCGCCAGCAACACGCTCACGTCGTCGCGGCCGGGCACGGTGGGGCGAGCCCTCCCGCCCTACCGGGTGAGCGTCCGCGACGACGGGGGCGAGCCCCTCCCCGCCGGGCGCGTGGGGTCCCTGTGGGTGGCCGGGCCCACCCTCCTGCTCGAGTACCTGGGGCGACCCGACGCCACACGCTCCGTCCGCCGGGGCGAGTGGCTGGTGACGGGCGACCGGGCGGAGATGTCCGACGACGGCTTCGTGCGCCTGCACGGCCGCTCCGACGACCTGGAGATGGTGGGGGGCATCTCCGTGTCGCCGGTCGAGATCGAGGCGGTCCTGGGCGGGCACCCGGCCGTGACCGAGGTGGCGGTGGCCGCCGTGGCGCGGCCCGACGGCTCGTCCCGGCTCACCGCCTTCGTGGTCCGGCGCGACGACGCCCCCGCCGGCGACGTCTCGGCCGAGCTGCTGGCCAGGGCCCGCTCCACGCTGGCGCCGTTCAAGGTGCCCCGCGGCGTCCGCTTCGTCGACGCCCTGCCCCGCACGCCCACCGGCAAGCTGCGCCGGTTCGTCCTGCGCCAGGGGGAGTGGCCTCCGGGCGCCGGTGCGGCTGCTCAGCCGTCGACCAGGTCGCCGAAGCGCTCCAGGTAGGGCGCGAACGCCTCCATCACCGTCCCTTCGGTGAGGCCGAACCGGGCCAGGTCGTAGCGGTGGGCTCCGTGCCGGTGACGGGGGTTCTCGGCGACCCACCCCCGCATGCGGGCGACCGCCTCGTCGGTGAGCGGCTGGCCGAGGTCGCGGTAGACGGCGGCGACGGCGCCGAGCGGGTCGTCGGCCAGGCGCCGGTACGGCACGTCGACGAAGCGGCCGGCGGCGCCGTCCCGCACGGCCAGCGCCCGCTCCATCGCCTCGCCCGCCCGGGCCAGGGCCTGGCGCCCCACGACCGGGAGCGACAGCTCCTCGGTGTAGGGGCGGCGCACGGTGGCGATGAGGCTGGCATAGGAAGCCACCGCCTGGCGGGGGTCGCGGTGGCAGACCACCACGGTCGCCTCCGGGAGGGCGCCCAGGAGGGCGTCGAGGTGCCCGAGGTGGCCGGGCGACTTGAGGGCCCACGTGGCGCCCGGCGGAGACGACGCCGACAGGGCCCGGAGCTGGAGGGCGTAGAAGTCGTACTCGCGCGCCAGCGGAGCCCGGCCCAGCCAGGTCGAGTACTCCCCGGCATCGAACATGTCGTCGAAGTGCTGGCTGGCGAAGGTGTTCTGCAACAGGGCGTCGCACTCCTCGGGCCCGGTGGCCGACGCCGGGTGGATGGCCCGGAACTCGGGCGCCATGCGGTAGAACGCCTCCAGCCACGCCTCCGCCCGGGCGATGCGCTCGTCGACCGTCGGCGTCGACGGCCCGGGGGGGACCGGGTTGAGCGCCTCCCAGAACCACAGCGGCCGCCGGGCCGGGTCGAGCGCCAGCAGGTTGTGCAACAACGTCGTTCCCGTCCGGGGCAGACCGGTGACGACCACCGGTGAGGGGAGTGGCCGGGCCGGGGTGTCGGGGAAGGCGTCGACGTGGGCGAGCACGTCGCAGAGGTTGCGCAGGTGACGCAGCGCCGCCCGGCGCAGCACCTGGGCCCCCGTCGCCGACAGGCGGGCCGAGCGGGCGCACGACGACACCAGCAACTCGAGGGTGGACGTGAACGGCACGTCCCCCTGGTAGCCGGACCTGGCCCGGGCCTCGTCGACGAGTGAGGCGACCGACAGCGCCGGGCCACCGGCGGCCGGCACGATCATGGTGACCGGGAGACGATCGCCTCCCAGATGGCGTCGAGGGACTGCTCGACGGTCTGGCGGTGGGTCGGGACGACGACCTCGGGTGCCTCCGGCGCCTCGTAGGGGTCGTCGACGCCGGTCAGCCCCCGCAGCTCGCCGGAGCGCTGCCGGGCGTAGAGGCCCTTCACGTCGCGCTGGGCGCAGACGTCGAGCGGCGCCGCCACGTGGACCTCGAGGAAGCGCCCGTCGTGCAGGGCGCGCACCTCGTGGCGCTCGTCGCGGTAGGGCGAGACGAGGGCGCAGACCACCGTCACGCCGTTGCGGCTGAGCAGGTGGGCCACGTAGCCGACGCGGCGCACGTTCTCGGCCCGGTCCCGGCGCGAGAAGCCGAGTTCGGGGGCCAGCCGGGCCCGCACCACGTCCCCGTCGAGGACCTCGACCCGCCGCCCGGCGGCCCGCAGCCGCTCGCCGATGCCATGGGCCAGCGTGGTCTTCCCTGACGACGGCAGCCCGGTGAGCCACACGGTCAGGCCGGCAGCGGGGGGCGGCGTCACCGCCCCGCCTTCGCCCCGGCCGCTTCGACGAAGAAGCGGAATGCGGCGGCGGCGTCGGCGTCGGGACGCTCCAGCGGGCCGAAGTGGCCGACGCCGGGGACGACGTGGCTGTGGCCGTCGGGAAGGCGGGACGCGCGCCGCGCCGCCTGCTCCCGGACGAAGCCGTCGCTCGAGTGCCCGAACGCCAAGGGGCGGTCGAGGCCGAGCCCCTCGACGACGGCGAGCAGGTCGGCGGCCAGCCCGTACCAGTCCGGGTCCACCCCCCGGGGCAGCGCCGTGTCGCCGTGGCCCCGCCCGTCGAACGTCACGCACCGGAAACCGGCGGCCAGCCCCCGGGCCAGCGGCGAGAACACCAGGCCGTGGAACCCGGCGGCGTGGGCCGTCACCAGCGGGTCGCCGCCGCCTCCGAGGTCGTGTACGGCGACGGCGACGCCGGGCGGCGAGGCCACGAAGCGCACGGGCGCGCTCAACGGGGCCGGAGGCTTTCCCGCGGCCGCCGGTCCTCGAGCACCGCCGCCCGCAGGGCGGCGCGGTCGACCTTGCCGATCTTGGTGCGGGGGATGGCGTCCACCACCGCCAGCTCGTCGGGCAGCTTGTGGCGGGCCAGCGCCTCGGCGAGGAACGCCCGCAGCTCGCCGAGCCGCGGCGGGCCGGCCGGCGCCGGGACCACGCACGCGCAGATCGCCTCCCCGAGCACCGGGTCGGGGGTGGCGACCACCGCGCCGTCGGCCACACCCGGGTGGCGGACCACCGCCGCTTCGATCTCGGTGGGGGAGACGTGCAGGCCTCCCCGGTTCACCAGCTCCTTGAGCCGTCCCATCACGTACACCAGCCCGTCCGGGTCGACCCGGCCGAGGTCACCGGTGCGGTACCAGCCGTCGGTGGCGGCGTCGGGCGCCCGCCAGTACCGCACCGGGCAGGCGGCGCCGAAGACGATCTCGCCCACCGCCCCGGCGGGCAGCAGCTCGCCCGTGGCCGGGTCCATCACCGCCACCCGGCCGTCCGGCGGCGTCCCCTCCGGCCCCCGGAAGACCTGGCGGCCCACCGAGCCCCTGGAGATCACGTCGCGGTCGGTCGTCTGGACGGTGAAGTTCTCGCTGCACCCGTAGACGTAGAGCAGGTCGACGCCGAGGTCGTCGTGGATGCGGTCGACCAGGCCCGGTGGCAGGGCCGACGCCGCCGAGATCGCCCAGCGCAGCGTGCCCACCCGGTGGCGGGACCGGTCGAGGGCGTCGAGCAGGAGGGTGAAGTGGGCGGGCATGCCGGGCAGGACGGTGACCCCCTCGGCGCCGATCACGTCGAGGGCGCCGGCGGGCGAGAAGCGCTCGGCCAGCACCAGCCGACCGCCGCTCCCGAGGGCGAGCATGGCCAGGCGGAGGCCGAACACGTGGGCGACGGGGAGGTAGAGCAGGTGGACGTCGTCGGGGCCGGGCCGGAAGGCGTCGGCGAAGAACTGCATCTTGGCCCAGCACGCCGGCAGCGTCTCCATCACCGCCTTGGGGTTCCCCGTCGTGCCCGACGTGAGCAACAGGTGGGCGGTGTCGTCGCGGCCGTGGGCCGGCGACCAGCGGTCGGCCTCGTCGGGCCCGGCCAGCAGGTCCTCGAGGCGGTGGTCGGCAAGGCCGTGGTCGGAGCCGGCGGCCGGGCCGGTGCCGGCCACGACCACCCGTGTCGAAGGCGACGCCGCCCGCACCGCCCGCAGCGGCGCCAGGGGGTCCTCGGCCCCGGGACGGGGCTGGAAGAGCAGGGCGGCGGCGCCGGTGCGCCCGACCACCCACGCCAGCTCCCGCCCGGTGAGGTCGTTGTCGGTGCCGACGTGGACGGCGCCCAGGCCCCAGGCGGCGTTGACCGCCATCACGTGCTCGGGGCGGTTGGGGAGCTGGCACACGATCCGGTCGCCGGGCGCGAGGCCGAGGCGCCGGTAGCCGGCGACCAGCCGGGCCACTCCCCGGCCCAGGTCCTCGTAGGTGAGCGTGCGGTCGCCCATGGTGACCGCCGGCCGCTCCGCCCAGCGCCGGCAGGCCGCCTCCAGGGTGGGCGCCAGCGCGCCCCCCGCCCGGGCGGGCGCCATCACCCGAACGCCCACGGCCCCCGGGGGGCCACCCCGGCGCCGACGGGCTCGAACAGCGCCGCCAGGCGGGGGTCGGCCGGGACGGCGGCCAGGTCGTCCGGGGCCAGGGCGCAGGGCAGGCCGGCCGCCGGCAGCACGTCCATCCATCGGGCGGCGGGCACGGAGGCCAGCCGCCGGCACAGCGCCGCCTCGGTGGCCGAGCGCGGCGCGCCCGTGGGGTCGACCTCGCACGCCCGGCACAGGGTGCGGAAGGCGTCGTCGTCCTCCACGGTGACGACGAGCACCCCCTCGGCGGTGAGGACGGGTCGGTCGAGGGGGCCCCAGCGGGGGCGCCCGTCGCCCTTCCCGGCGGCCACGGCGTCGAGGGCGGGGGCCTGGAGGGTCATCACGCCGGCCAGCAGCGAGGACTCGATCGCCCACGCGCCGGGCGCCTGCTCGCGTCGGTGGAGGGCGGCGACGAGGGCCTCGGCCAGCACCAGGGCGCCGAAGAGGTCGCCCAGGATGACCCGCGACGGGAACGGCGGCTCGTCGGCGGGGTGGATGGCGTGGCCCAGCCCGGCGTACGCCTGCACCAGGAAGTCGGTGCCGAGCAGCTCGCGGCCCACCGCCCGGTCCCCCCAACCCGACGCCGACCCGTGCACCAGCCGGGGGTTGGCGCGGGCCAGGGAGGCGGCGTCGAGGCCCCACTCGACGGCCTTCCCGGGCCGCCAGTTGTGGAGGAACACGTCGGCCCCGCCGACCAGGTCGACCAGCGCCGCCCGCCCCCGGGCCGACGCCAGGTCGAGCTGGACGGTCTCCTTGCCGCGGTGGAGGCACAGGGCGGCGCGCCCGTAGTCCCCCTCGGGCGGCTGCACCCGCGTCACGTCCGCCCCCAGCATGCGCAGCAGCATTCCTGCGAACGGCCCCTGGATGCGCGACGTGGCCTCGACTACCCGGAGCCCGGCCAGGGGGCCGCCTCCACCGGGCGCGGCGCCCGGCGCCGCTGCGGCTGCGCCCGCCCCCTCGACGGGCGCCGGCGCCGTCCCGGGGAGGCGCCGGAGCACCGGTGCGGCGGCGCCCGGGCCGGGATCGGCGAGCACGTCGGCGTACGCCCGCAGCGGCGCCAGGCTCACCCCCGTCTCCGCCGCCGCCCGGGCCAGCTCGGCCAGGGGCCGCCCGGCGGTGGCCTCGTGCAGCGCCGGCGGCAGCGAGCAGGCGGCCCGCTCGTAGCGCCACCGGAACACCGTCCACGCCCGCCCGAGCTCGGGGCCGCCCACGCCCAGCGCGGCCCAGAAGGCCCGCCACCGGTCCGGGTCGAGCGTCTCGATCTCGAACCACGCCCCGTCGGCGCTCCGGAACGGCGGCCCCGGGGCGGGCAGCGGCGGGCCGGGCACGGCGTCGCCCAGCCCGGTGGCCACGACGAAGTAGTGCGAGAGCAGCACCAGCGCCGCCTCCAGGGGGGAGGTGGCCACCGCCGCGGC
>DATLFN010000017.1 GCA_035540975.1 Acidimicrobiales bacterium | reverse complement strand
AGTCGGACTCGGTGATCGTCACCGACTCGATGACGACCTTCTCCTTGGGGGTGCCGCTCCCCGTGCCGATGGCGTCGATGGCGGCGACCACGTCCAGCCCCTTCACGACCTTGCCGAACAGGGAGTACTGCGGCGGAAGGGAGACGCCGGACGGTCCGCTGATCACGAAGAACTGGCTGCCGTTGGTGTTCGGGCCGGCGTTCGCCATGGCCAGCGACCCGATCTCGTAGCGGCCCGGCCCGGGCAGCTCGTCCTCGAACCGGTAGCCCGGGCCGCCCCGGCCACTGCCGTCGGGGTCGCCGCCCTGGAGCATGAACCCCGGGATCACCCGGTGGAAGTGGATCCCGTCGAAGTAGTGGTAGCGGGCGAGCACGACGAAGTTGTTCACCGTCCTCGGCGCGGCGATGGGGTCCAGGGCGACGACCATGGTCCCCTTGGTGGTGGCCATCTCCGCCGTGTAGCGCTTCGACGGGTCGATGCACATGGGCGGGGGGCCGTCGAAGCGGCGCTTCTTGGGGCTGGAGCCGTCGGCGGCGGGGCACTCGGTGGGCATGGGTCAGCGCTCCTCGATCTCGATCTTCTCGATGGTGACGAGCTCGCTGGGCGCCCCGCCGAGGCACGTCTGGTCGCCCTCGGGGCACGGCTCGAACAGGCCGGCGATCTTCTTCGCCACGTCCAGCCCGCTGGTGATCCTGCCGAACGTCACGTACGACCCGTCGCTGTCCAGCGCCGACGCCTTGGGCCCGGTGACGATGAAGTACTGGGCGCCGGCGCTGTCGGGCGCCTGGGTCCGGGCCATGACGACGTCGCCCTCGCCGTAGCTGAACCCCTTCCCCTCGTCCTTGATCGTGTAGCCGGGCCCGGGGTCGCTGATGGTCTGCGTCTTCGGCGACCCCGTCTGGAGGATGTCGATGCTGTCGTCGATCCGGGTGATGACCGTGCCGTCGTAGTAGTGGTACCGGGCGAGGACGACGTAGTTGTTGGCGGTGTTCGGGGTCTTCGCCGTGTCGAGGGTGATCTCGATGTCGCCCTGGGTGGTCGTCAGCTTGGCGACGTAGGTCTTGGCCGGGTCGATGCACATCGGCGGCGGCTCCGGCGGGAACTGGTCCGTCCGGGGCGAGCTGCCGTCGGGTGCCGGGCACGCCCACGTTTCCAGCTTGGCGCCGGCCGCCACGGGTTCGCCCTTGGGCGGGCCCTCGCCGCCGCCCTCCTCGCCCTCCGCCGTCGTGGTGGTGGTGCCCTCGGTGGCGACGTCCTCGTCGTCGCCCCCGCCGCCCACGAAGAACACCGAGACCACGAGGGCCGCGACCACGGCCACGACGACGCTCGTCATCAGTCGCTTCCGCCGCTGCTCCCGAGCCTGCTGCGCCCGGATCGCCTCGAGGCGGGCCTGGCGTCCCTGCTTCTTCCGCTGGCGCTTGTCGCTGGCCACGGCGGCAAGTTAGTGGACGAGCGCCCGCCGCTACTCTCCCGGGATGCCCCTCGTCGTGCAGAAGTTCGGTGGCACCTCCGTCGCCGACGCCGACCGGATCCGCTCGGTGGCCGACCACGTGGCGCGCACGGTCCGCCGCGGCAACCAGGTCGTGGTCGTGGTGAGCGCCATGGGCAAGGAGACCGACCAGCTGATCCACCTGGCCAACCAGGTGGCGGACAACCGGCCGGGCCGCGAGATGGACATGCTCATCACCGCCGGCGAGCGCAAGAGCATGGCCCTGCTGTGCATGGCCCTGGTCGACCGGGGCTGCCCGGCCTCGTCGTTCACCGGCAGCCAGGCGGGCCTCGTCACCGACACCGTCCACACCCGGGCCAAGATCCTCGAGGTGCGGGGCGACCGCATCCGCGAGGCTCTGGCCGCCGGCCACGTGCCCGTGGTGGGAGGCGCCCAGGGCGTGTCCACCGCCCGCGACGTGACGTTCCTCGGCCGGGGAGGCTCCGACACGACGGCGGTCGCCCTGGCCGAGGCGCTGGCCGCCGACTCGTGCGAGCTGTACACGGACGTGTCGGGCGTGTTCTCGGCCGACCCCGGCGTGGTGCCCGACGCCCGGCGCCTCCGGGAGCTGGGCTACGACGAGATGCTGGAGATGTGCGCGGCGGGCTGCCCCAAGCCGGAGATGCGCTCGGTGGAGTACGCCCGCACCCACAGGGTGCGCCTCCACGTGCGCTCCAGCTTCACGTGGGAGCCGGGGACGTGGATCGTGTCGGCCGACGAGGTCGAGACCAGGAGGAGGGAAGCGGGTTCGATGGAACAGGCAATCGTCTCGGCGGTCGTCCACGACGCCTCGGAGGCCAAGGTGACGGTCACCCACGTGCCCGACAAGCCGGGCATCGCCGCCAAGCTCTTCCGCTCCCTCGCCGACGAGCACGTCAACGTCGACATGATCGTGCAGAACGTGTCGCTGGGCGGGACCACCGACATCTCGTTCACCGTGGAGAAGGCGGACCTGCCCGTCAGCCTGAAGGTCTGCCAGGCCCACGCCGACGAGATCGGCGCGGCCGACGTGACGGCCGACGCCGCCATCGGGACGGTGTCGCTGGTGGGTGCCGGCATGAAGACCCATCCCGGCATCACGGCCACCATGTTCGAGACGCTCGCCACCGAGGGCATCAACATCGAGATGATCTCGACGTCGCCCATCCGCATCAGCTGCGTGGTCCGGGCCGACGCCGTCGAGCGGGCCGTGCAGGCGCTCCACACCGCCTTCGACCTGGCCTGACCCACTTCGCGCTGGCGCGCCAGCACGTGGCGCGTGATCGCGAGGAGAGCACGGCGTCGGCGGTCCGTAGACTGGCGGCCATGAGACTCGGAGTCGTCGGAGCCACCGGGATGGTCGGCGAGGTCATGCGGTCGATCCTCGCCGAGCGCTCGTTCCCCGCGGACGAGGTCCGCTTCTTCGCCTCGGCCCGCTCGGCCGGCACCCGCCTGCCGTGGAAAGACGGCGACATCGAGGTCGAGGAGTCGGCCACCGCCGACTTCTCGGGGCTGGACGTCGTGCTCATGTCGGCCGGCGCCACCCTCTCCCGCGAGCTCGCCCCCAGGGTCGCGGCGGCCGGGGCCGTCGTGGTCGACAACTCGTCGGCGTGGCGGCGCGACCCCGACGTGCCGCTGGTCGTCCCCGAGGTGAACGCCTCCGCCCTCGACTCGATCCCCAAGGGGATCGTCGCCAACCCCAACTGCACGACCATGATCTGCATGCCGGCCCTCAAGGTCCTCCACGACGAAGCCGGCCTGGTGCGCCTCGTGGCATCCACCTACCAGTGCGTGTCCGGCGGGGGCCGGGCCGGGGTGGCCGAGCTGGACGAGCAGGTCCGGGCGGTGGCGGAGAAGGCGGCCGAGCTCACCTGGGACGGGTCGGCCGTCGAGTTCCCGCCGCCGTCGAAGTACGTCGCCCCCATCGCCTTCAACGTCATCCCCTTCAACTTCAAGTACGAGGAGGACGACGAGACCGACGAGGAGCACAAGTTCCGGAACGAGAGCCGGCGAATCCTCGGCCTGCCCGGCCTGCGCGTCTCCGCCACCTGCGTGCGGGTACCGGTGTTCACCGGCCACTCGGTGAGCCTGAACGCCGAGTTCGAGCGCCCGATCACGCCCGATCGGGCCCGCGAGGTGCTGGACGGCGCCCCCGGCGTCACCCTGGTCGACGTCCCCACGCCCCTGGTGGCCGCCGGCGCCGACCCCACCTACGTCGGTCGCATCCGCCGCGACCCGGGCGCCGAGTCGGGATTGGCACTGTTCGTCTCCGGGGACAACCTGCGCAAGGGCGCCGCCCTCAACACCGTGCAGATCGCCGAGGCACTGCTCCAGCGCATCTGACGCCCGACCGAGAGGACCGATGGATGGGTGACGACGCCACGCGCGTGAAGGGGAAGATCGAGGAAGCGGTGGGCTGGGCCACCGGCGACCGCGAGGCCGAGGCCAAGGGCCGGGTCGAGGGGGAGACGGGCAGCGCACCCAGCGAGGACGAGGTCGACCGGCGGGAGGACGAGGTCCGCGAGGACCACGGCGACATCTGACGCTCCGCTCCGTTCTGGCACCAGGAACCGGCACCGGGGTGTCGATTCCTGGTGCCAGAGCCGGCCGGGGAGACGATCCGGGTGTGGTGTCGACGCCGGGCGGGAACAGCGAGGCCATGGAACTTCTACTCATCCTCCTGGTGGTCCTGCTGCTCGTCGGCCTCGTCGGCGGTCCCCGTTACTACCGGGGCCGGCGCACGACGGTGGTGCGGGAGCGGGACGTCATCTGATCGGACCGGACCGCCGGCCGGCGCCGGAACGCCGCCGGCCGGCACGGTCCGACCTTCCCAGAGGGGTGGGCAGAGCGCAGGTGGCAGACGTCAGCACCGGTCCGCCCGGTGCTGCTCGATCCGGTCGATGGCGGCCACCACCGGTTCGGGGTAGCGGTCGATGTCGGCCGACCCGGGGGCCGAGGGGCTCACCGACGTCCGCACGTGGTCGCGGAACCGCTCGACGTCGGGGCGGACGTCGTCCGGCGCGGCGGCCACCAGGCCGTCGAGGCGGGCGAGGTGGTCGGCCGAGCCGAGGTACGACTCCTCGACCTCCCCGTCGGCCTCGGCCAGCAGCACGCAGAACCGCTCCTGACCGGCGCCTGCGCCCGGTGATGTCGTAGACGTGGGCGCGGCGGCCGCACCGACGCCGTCACCGTCGTCGGCGCTCCCGCACGCGACGGCCAGGACGGCGACACCCACGAGGGCGGCGCGGAGAACGGCGGGGGCGGGGCCGGTCATCACACGCCCCACGCGAACCGCACGACGTTCCGGCCGCCGCTGCACCGGACGGCGAACGTCTCCTCGGCGGCCTCGCCGACGGCCGTCGTCCGGCACGAGTACCCGGCGGCGGCGACGCGCCCGCCCGGGAACGACCCGCCCTGCATCACCGCCGAGTCGTACGCCGCGGCTACCCGCTGGGCGGTGGCGCAGCGCACCCGGGCGCTCGCCGTGAGGCCGGTGACCCGGTCGCCGCCGTACCGGCACGCCCCATGGGCCGATGCCGGCTCGGCCGGCCCGGTCCACGCCGCCGCCGCCATGGCGATCGCCACGGCGGCGACGCCCGGCCACCTTGCCTTCGATGCTGCGAACCTGCGCATGTCGCCCCCTTCGGTGCCGCCCGGCCGGTGCCGGGTCGTGTGGCCTTTGGACGGGCGGACCGGCGGGGGCCTTCCGGGCTTGTGCCCACTGTGACCGATGTCGCAGCCGGCGACCCTGCTCGCGCCGGCACCGGCCCGATAGCGTTCCCCCGATCGCCGACCAGCGGAAGGAAACCGGATTGGCCGGCGTCCAACCCGGCATGCCGAGGGGTGCGACGGCCGAACGGGTGGGCGACGTCGACGCCGCCGTCCTGGCGCAGGCCCGCGCCGGCGACCACCGGGCGTTCCGCACCCTCGTGGCGCACTACGACCGCGGGCTGCGGGCGCTGGCGTACCGCCTCCTCGGCGACCCCGGGCAGATGGACGACGTCCTCCAGGAGGTCTACGTCAAGGCCTACCGGGGCATGGCGACCTTCCGGGGCGACGCCAGCGCCGGGACGTGGCTCTACCGGGTGACCTACAACGCCTGCCTGGACCAGCTGCGGCGCTCGAAGCGGGCGGACGTGGTGCCCCTGGAGGGGCTGGCCGAGCGAGCGTCGCCCGACGCCGACCCCGGCGACCGGGCGGCGATGCGGAGCAGCCTGGCCGACGCCCTCGCCACCCTGTCGCCCGAGCAGAGGGCCGCCGTCCTGCTGGTCGACGCCGAGGGCTTCGACCACGCCACGGCGGCGCACATCCTGGGCGTGGCCGAGGGCACCATCCACTCCCGGCTGTCCCGGGCCCATGCCCTCCTACGCGAGCGGCTCGGACGGAAGGGTGGTGAACGATGAGCGACGAGCGGGACGTCGAGCTGGGCGCCGCCCTGCGCGCCCTCCCCACGCCCGAGCACCGGCCCGGCTTCTGGGAGGAGCTGGAGGAGCGGCTCGCCTCCGAGTCGCCGCCCGGCTCGGGCGGGAGGCGACGCGACCGCAGGGACGGCCGCCGGCCGTTCCCCGGCCCCGTGCTGCTGGCCATCGCCGCTGCCGTGGCCGTCCTGGTGGGGGCGGTCGCCGTCCTCCTCCCCGACGACCGCGAGGGGACGCGGGTCGTCACCAACCCGACGACCACGACGACGGCGCCGCCCGACTACCGGCCCGGGCCCGAGCAGTCCCTCGGGGCGGGCACCGTCGTCGGCGTGAGCGGCGACGGCACCGCCGCTCTCGTGGTCGGCCCCGACCCCTCGTCCGACGAGCGGGGCTGCGAGGGCACGGGGGCGACGGCGCTGTTCGCCGCGCCCCTCGACGGCGGCGCCCGCCGGCCGTCGGTCGCCGACGCCGGGGCGCTGACGGGCCAGTTGCTGCGCAGCCGGGCCGATCCCGCCCGGGTCGCCGTGGTCTCGGTGTGCGAGGAGTTCCTGTCCGCGGCCTACGTCGCCCGCGAAGGGGCGGGCGGCGTCTTCACCGTGGTCACGCCGATCCCCCGCAGCGCCATCGACGGCCTCATCGCCCAGTTCGAGTGGTCGGCGGACGGGGCGCGCCTGCTGGCCGTCGTCTCGGGGAGCTGGGACGTCGTGAAGGTCGACCCGTCCACCGGTGCCCGGGAGACGGTGCTGCCGGCCGCCGACGCCTTCCGGGCCGCCGAGCTGGCCGACGGGACCCTCGCCGTGCTGACCCGCGACGGGCGGCTTCGCCTCGGCGACGAGGTGCTCGACATCGCGGGCGTCGACCTGGTCGTCTCGCCGGACGGGGGCGGGCTCGCCGTCCACGGCCCCGACGGCCTCTTCCTCGTCGCCCCAGGCAGCACCCGGCGGCTCGTCACCGGCCCGGTGGCCGCCGTCTCGTGGTCTCCCGACGGCCGGGCGCTGGCCGTCACCGGCCAGAGCTCCGACGTGGCCGGCGGGCCGCTCTCGATCGTCACCCAGGACGGCGCGGTGACCGAGGTCGCCGCCGGCGGGGTCCTCGGGGCTGCGTGGTTCGCCCCCGACGGGCGGGCGCTGGCGTTCACCCGGATCGAGCCGGGGGAGGGTGACGGCGAGGCGGCCGTGGCCCGGGAGCAGGCCGTCCTCGTGCGCTTCCCGTAGGCCGCGTCGACCGGTCCGCGTCTTCGGCGCCGCTCCCGGGGAGACTTGCTCTCCGCTCACCACCCGGGGAGGTCCGACATGGCTCAGCGCGCGGCCAGCCGGCCGCCCCGACCGCAGCGCCCGCCGGCGGGCAGGAAGGCGCCCCGGCCGGCACCCCGCCGCCGGGCGGGACGGCGCCGGAAGGGCGCTCGCCGGGGCCTCGTCCTCGTCCTCGTCCTCGTGCTCGTCGCTGCCGCCTTCGCCGGCGGCGTGGTGGCGCGCCCGGCGTTGGAGGACGCCTTCGACCGGGTCAGGGGCGGGTCGGCGGCCGCCACGGCCAGCGCGGCACCCGGCTTCGAGGCGGTCTACCGGCACGCCGCACCGGGCGTCCTGCGCCTCGACGCCGTCGTGTGCGGCGAGCTGGGCGGCCGGGGGGTCGGGACTGGGTTCCTGGCGCTCGACGCCCGACACGTCGTCACCGCCGCCCACGTCGTCGACGCGGCGGTCGCCATCACCGCCCGCTCGACCGACGAGGTGCGCACCGCCGAGGTCGTCGGCATGGACCGGGCCAGGGACCTCGCCCTCCTCCGGCTGGACCGGGCCCTCCCCGCGGAGCCGGCCGCGTTCGTCGCCGAGCGCGTGCCGGAGGCGACCGAGGTGCTGGCCGTCGGGTACCCCCACCGCGAGCCGCTGTCGCCCACCCGCGGCACGGTCAGCGGGTACGACCGCAAGGAGCTGATCGCCGGCCGGGTCGTCACCGGGCTGGTCCAGACCAGCGCGGCGATCAACCCTGGCAACAGCGGCGGGCCGCTGCTCGACGAGGACGGCCGGGTGGTGGGCGTCGTCATCGCCGGCAGCGAGTTCGCCCAGGGCCTCGCCTACGCGGTGGACGCCACGACTGTCGCACCGGTGCTCGCCGCCTGGCACGCCTCACCGGCGCCCGCCCCGGCCGCCGACTGCCCGGACCCCGTCGTGCCGTCCGGCAGCGTGGGCCTCCAGCCCCCCGCCTCGGGACGCACGGCGGCCGAGGTCGGGCTGGCCCTGGGCATCTACTTCGACGGCATCAACCACGGCCAGTACCACCTGACGTGGCAGCAGTACAGCGCCCGCAAGCGCGCCGCGGTGCCGGTGGAGGTGCTGGCCGAGCAGCTGGCGTCGAGCCGGGACGACGACCAGCACGTGGCCTCGGTGGTCCAAAGGGCCGACGGGTCGGTGGTGGCGGAGGTCGACTTCTCGAGCACCCAGGACGCCGGGAAGGGCCCCCGTCCGGGCGAGACGTGCTCGCTGTGGACGAACGACTTCGTGCTCGTCCGGGAGTCCGGCCGCTGGGTCATCGACCGGGTGGAGGGCTCGCACAGCGTCCCCTGCGAGGC
>DATLFN010000016.1 GCA_035540975.1 Acidimicrobiales bacterium | reverse complement strand
CCCCCGTCCTGGTCACCGTCGTCGCCCTGGGAGGCGCCCTGGCCAGCCTGGTCGCCCGCCCGCTGGCCGCCCGGGTGCGCCAGCACGGGGCCGCCGGGCTCAAGCCCCCGGTGCCGACCCTCCCGCCGGTCGCCGCCCTCGGGTCGCTGCCCGACCGCCTGCGGCGGCGCCGGTCGCCCGCCGACCCGCCGTTGCCGCCGGCCGGGTCCCTGCCCGGCCGCCTGCGGCGGCGGCACCCCTCGCCCGGCGACCCGCCGTTGCCGCCCGCCGCCGGCGCCGGGCCGCCCGACGAGGTGGGCAGCGAAGCGGCCACCGCCGCCTGGTTCGGCAACGAGGCGGCGGGGCGCCGGGCCGGCGGGGAGAGGCGGCCGGCGGAGAACGAGGCGGCGGCGCGCCGGGCCGGCGGCGAGGGGCGGCCGCCGGAGGCGTCGCCCCCCGGTCGCCCCGCCGCCCACGGGGGGGAAGCCTCCGGCGGCGCGGCGACGGGGCCTGCCGCCGGGCGGCCGAAGCGCCGCGGCCCGTCCGACGCGGCGCCCGCCGAGGCCGGCGGGGGCGGCACCGGCGCGCCGCGGCGGCCGGCGGGCGAGCCGAGGCGGCGGAGCCCGTCGCGCGCGGCGGAGGCGCCGGCCGCCGCCGGGGGCGAACGCCCTCACCCTCGCCCGGCCCGGCCCCGCCCCTCCACGAAGGGAGACCAGCGGGCGGCTCCCGCCGGGCGGCGCGCCGGGGCCGAGCCGCCCGAGGGCTCACCGAAGCCCTCCCGGCGCCCGAAGTGGCCGTCACCCCAGGGCGCCGTCGCCAAGCTGGCGGCGGCGGCCGAGCGCCGGCGGCCGCCCGAGACGCCGGCGGGCGGGGCGTTCGGAGCCGGCCCCGACGACGGCCGGGTGCCGTCCGGGGAGGACGACGGCTGACGGCCTGAGGGCACCAGGGCGGAACCGGGAGGGGCGCGGCAGGCGTCGAAGGGCCATGCGACGACTCCTCACCCTCGCCACCGGTGCCGGCATCGCCATGGCCGCCGCCGTCCTCACCGCCGGACCGGCCGCCGCGTGCGGCGGCCTGGTCGCACCGAACGGCACCGTCCGCCTCCTGCGCACCAGCACGCTGGCCGCCTACGCCGACGGCGTGGAGCACTACGTCACCTCGTTCCAGTTCGCCGGGGGCGGCGCCGAGGTGGGCTCCATCGTGCCGCTGCCCGGCGTCCCCACCAAGGTCGAGCGGGGCGGGGACTGGACGCTCCAGCGCCTGGCCCGGGAGACCCAGCCGCAGGTCCTGGCCAGCGCCAACGAGGACGCCGCCTCGGTCCGGACGGCCGGCGCCAAGGTCCTGCTGGAGACCCGCATCGACGCCCTCGACCTCACCGTCCTCGAGGGTGGCGGCCGGGCGGTCGGCGACTGGGCCCGCCAGCACGGGTTCGCCCTGACGCCCGACGCCCCCGAGGTCCTCGACTTCTACGCCGAGAAGAGCCCCATCTTCCTGGCCGCCCGCTTCGACGCCACCGCCGCCCGCGAGGCGGGCCAGGGCATCGGCGACGGTACGCCCATCCACCTCACCATCCCGACCGACCGCCCGTGGGTGCCCATCCGCATCCTCGCCCTGGGGCGGGAGAAGGCCGAGCCCGTCGAGGCGGACGTGTACCTGCTGACCGAGCAGCAGCCGTCCCTGATGACGGGCTCGGGCCTGCGCACCGAGCGCTTCGAGGCCGCCTCCGAGTCGCTGCTCGCCGACCTGCGCTCCGACCAGGGCATGGAGTGGATGCCCGAGGACATGTGGCTGACCCACGTGCGGGTCGACGGGCCGGCGTCCGACCTCGACCACGACCTCGCCATCCACCCGACGGGCGGCCGGCCGTCCGCCTTCGACTTCGACCGGGTGGTGCGGGACTCGACGGCGGCCCGCCCCGGCGACCCCGTGACGCCGACGGCCCGTCCGGGCTCCGACGGCGATGGTGCCCTGTGGCCGGCCCTGGCCGTCGGCGTCGCCCTCCTCGCCGGCACCGCCGCCGCCCTCCGGCGGGTGGGGTGACGACCCCACGGCGCCGCCTCGCCCTCGCCGCCGCGGCGGTCGCGCTGGCCGGCTCGGCCGGCGTGGCCGCCGCGGCGAGCGGCGGCGGGCCCGGCGAGGGCGGTCACGACGACCCGGCGACCGGCCCGGCGACCGTGACCGTCACGCTCACCGCCCGCCACAGCCGGTTCACGCCCCCGGCGGTGACGGTGCCCGCCGGGACCACCGTGCGGTTCGTCGTCCGCAACCTCGACCCCATCGACCACGAGCTGATCGTGGGCGGCCCCGAGGTGCACCGGCACCACGCCACGGGCCGGGACACCCACCACCACGGCGACGTCCCCGGCGAGATCAGCGTGCCCGCCGGCGAGACGGCCTCCACCACCTGGACCGCGCCTGCGAGCGGCGACACGGCGTTCGCCTGCCACCTGCCCGGCCACCTCGCCCACGGGATGGCCGGCGTCGTCCGGGTCAGTCCCAGAACGTGACGGCGCCCCACACCCGGGCCCACAGCCCGGGCTCCTCCTCGGCGCCCGGCGGCGGCGTCGCCGGGCGGGGGGCGGGGGCCGACGGCAGGATGGCGTAGGCCTCCTCGCCTGGCCGCACCAGGTTGTACTGCTCGCGCGCCAGCCGCTCGATCTCGGCGTCGGTGTTGAGCCGCTGGACCCGGCCGGCCAGCTCGGCGTTCTCGCTCGACAGCACCTTCAGGCGCCGCTCGGTGGCCTCCAGCTCCTGGCGCTGCCCGAGCCACGTGCGGGTGGGGAAGACGGCGACGAAGAGAACGCCGATCGCGACCAGCGCCACCACCACGGCCCACCCGCGCCCCCTCACCTTCCCTCCATCTGCTCCACGATCGTGCGCCGCCCGGCGATGGCGACCGGCCCCCAGTAGGCCGCGCCCTCGCCCAGGTCCTCCTCGATGCGCAGGAGCTGGTTGTACTTGGCCACCCGGTCGGACCGGGCCGGCGCGCCGGTCTTGATCTGGCCGGCGTTGGTGGCGACGGCCAGGTCGGCGATGGTGACGTCCTCCGTCTCGCCCGAGCGGTGCGACACCACGCACGTGTAGCCGTAGCGGGTGGCCAGGCTCATGGCCTCCAGCGACTCGGTGAGGGTCCCGATCTGGTTCACCTTCACCAGGATCGAGTTGCCCACGCCCGAGCGGATGCCCCGCTCCAGGCGGTCGACGTTGGTGACGAACAGGTCGTCGCCCACCAGCTGGGTGCGGTCGCCCAGGGCGGCGGTCAGCTTCGACCACCCGTCCCAGTCGTCCTCCGCCATGCCGTCCTCGATGGAGACGATCGGGTAGCGGTCGCACAGGTCCACCCAGAAGTCCACCATCTCGTCCGGCGCCAGGCGCCGCCCCTCGCCCTCCAGCACGTAGGCGCCGTCCCGCCACAGCTCGGTGGTGGCGGGGTCGAGGGCGATGGCGATCTCGTCGCCCGGGGACCGCCCGGCCCGCTCGATGGCCTCCATCAGGAGGCGGACGGCGTCCTCGTTGTGGCCCAGGTCGGGGGCGAAGCCGCCCTCGTCGCCCACCGCGGTGGACAGCTTGCGCTCCACCAGCACGGAGCGCAGGGCGTGGTACACCTCGGTACCCCACCGCAGGGCCTCGGCGAACGAGGCGGCGCCGACGGGGACGACCATGAACTCCTGGAGGTCCACGTTGTTGTCGGCGTGGGCGCCGCCGTTCACGACGTTCATCATGGGGACGGGCAGGACGTGGGCGTTCGCCCCGCCCAGGTATCGGTACAGCGGCAGCTCGAGCTCGTCGGCCGACGCCTTGGCCACGGCCAGGGAGACGCTCAGGACGGCGTTGGCGCCGAGGCGGCCCTTGTTGTCGGTGGCGTCGAGGTCGATCAGCGCCCGGTCGACGCCCCGCTGGTCGAGCGCCTCCATGCCCTCGACGGCGTCGGCGATCTCGCCGTTCACGGAGGCGACGGCACCCCGCACGCCCCGACCGCCGTAGCGGCCGTCGCCGTCGCGGCGCTCGTACGCCTCGAAGCTGCCGGTGGACGCGCCCGACGGGACGGCCGCCCGTCCCTTGGCGCCCGACTCGAGGAACACCTCGGTCTCCACCGTCGGGTTGCCCCGCGAGTCCAGGATCTCCCGGCCCACCACGTGCTCGATCGCGCTCATGTCGCTCGTGTGACTCCTGTGGTTCGTGTTGCAGAAGTTAGCGGACCCGGCGCGAGCGTCAAGGACGGCGGCGCGCCCTGCGGCCCGCCGGCGACGCTACCGGCAGTCGACGCAGAGGTCCGACCCGGCGACGAACTGGCTGGCCACCTTCTGCATCTGGCACGACGGGCACAGCCGGGTCGGCTCGGCCCGGGCCCGCGGCGCCGCCGGCTTGGCCGGCCGCGGCGCCCGGGGGGCGCGGGGGGCGGCCGGCTGGCGCGGCGCCCGGGGAGACCTGGGCGTCCGGGGAGGCGGCGGCGGCGGGGCGTCGGCCCCGGGCACGTCCACGCCGGCGAAGGGCCGTTCGTCCACGGAAAGGCCGGCGTCGACGAACAGCCGGCGCACGTCGTCGGGCACGGCGGCGTACCAGTTGCCCGTCTCCAGGCGGGTGGGGATGCGGCCCTCGGTGCGCACGTAGTGGTTGGGCGAGGACCCGACGCCCAGGCGGTAGCCGACCACCCAGCGCTTCCCCCGCGTCCAGCGGGCCAGGTACAGCTCGGGGCTCGACCACACGCCGGCGGCCACGCCGGCGGCCCCGTAGGCGGCGGCGGCCACCGGCGACACCCGCTCGGCCACGCCGAGGACCCGGAGCACGGCGTGGCCGGGGTCGCCCTTCACGGCCTCGACCACGGTGATGGTGCGCTCGTCCACGTCCACGGCCAGCCGGTGCTCCCGGCGCAGGGCCTCGACGGCGTCGGTCAGCTCTTCGTCCACCCACCCATGTTGCCGCGACAACCGGATGCCGTCGCCGGGGGGTCGCGCCGTCACCGGTCGCCCCGGCGGGCCGCCGCCCCCCGCACCACGGCCTCGTCCTGCTCGGCCATCGCCTCCAGGGCGGCCCAGTCGGGCTCGGCCGCGACCAGGTCGTCGGGCCACGACTCGACGGTGGCCGTCGCCCACGCCGCCCACTCGCCCACCATGTGGTCGAAGCGGGCGAGGAAGCCGCCGGCCAGGATCAGCCACGGGAGCCGCTCGGGGAACGGGCCCCGGCCGTCGAGGTACTCGCGGCAGATGGCGGCCCCCACGGCCGCCCGCTGCTCCCGCCACTCGCCCACGCCGGCCAGGCCGGCCAGCAGGTCGTGGCGCGTGCCGAACTCGGCGAAGAACACCTTCACCAGCTGCTCGAACTGGAGCACGGGGGCGGCTCCCGGCCGGGCCAGCCAGGCGGCGAGCGCCCGGCGGCCTTCGGGTGTGATGGCGTAGACGGTGCGGGGACGCCGGCCCACCGTCCCCCGCGACGCGTGGGCCAGCCCGGCCGCAACCAGCCGCTTCGGCTCCTCGTAGATCTTGCTCTGGGCCCGGGGCCAGAAGTCGCCCAGGCCGCGTCCCATCTGCTGGGCGAGCTCGTACGTCGTCCACGAGCGCACGGCGAGCAGGCCGAGGACGGCGTACGAGGTGGTGGTCAGCTCCTTGGCCATTGACTTCCTCCTCGCCCCGCCCTACCTTCCTCCCAAAGGGAGTATAGGGGGAGGGCCGACGGATGAGGACGATCGCCAACGTCGACATGGCCAGGGCGTGGGACGGCGAGGAGGGCGAGCGCTGGACGGCGCAGGCCGACCGCTACGAGGCCGCCGGTCGCCGCCACGACGGCCGGCTCACCGGCGCCGGCCTCGTCGCCTCCGGCGATGCGGTGCTCGACGTCGGCTGCGGCACGGGCCGGTCGACGCGCGACGCCGCCCGCGTCGCCGCGCCGGGGCCGGTGCTCGGCGTGGACCTGTCGTCGCAGATGCTCGAGGAGGCCCGGCGGCGGGCGGCGGCCGAGGGGCTCGCCAACGTGTCGTTCGAGCAGGCCGACGTGCAGGTCCACCCGTTCGCCGACGGCGCCTTCGACGCCGCGATCAGCAGCTTCGGCGCCATGTTCTTCGCCGACCCGGTGGCCGCCTTCGCCAACATCGGGCGGGCCCTGCGCCCCGGCGGGCGGCTGGCCGTCCTGGCGTGGCGCGACCTCGGGCGCAACCAGTGGGTCACCGCCATCCGCGACGCGCTGGCCCTGGGCCGGGCGCTCCCCGAGCCGCCGGCCGACGCCCCGGGGCCGTTCGGCCTGGCGCGTGAGGACCACGTGCGCGCCGTCCTGGGCGCGGCGGGGTTCGGCGCCGTCGAGCTCGAGCCGGTGGACGAGCCGGTGTGGCTGGGCGACGACGCCGACGACGCGTGGGGCTTCGTGCGGACCATGGGCATCGTGAAGGGACTCACCCAGGACCTCGAGCCGGCCGACCGGGAGCGGGCGTTCGCATCGGTGCGGGCTGCGCTCGCCGCCGCCGAGGGGCCCGGAGGCGTCGAGTTCGCGTCGTCGGCCTGGCTCGTCACCGCCGCCCGCCCGCCGTCGTGACCGGGTTCGCCCGCCGGGGCCCGGGCGGGCGGGCCGCCGGACGCGTCTGGCGGCGAGAAGGGCCGCTGTGCGCCCGATCCTGCCGCCGGAACGGCGTGCCTCAGCCGGGCCGCCCCGCCGTCGGCCCTGCGACCGCCTTCACCTCGTCCCAGAGGGCGTCGAGGCCGTCGAGGTCGAGGGCGGCCAGGTCCAGGCCCCGGTCCCCGGCCAACGCCTCCACGGCACGGAAGCGGTCCCGGAACTTGACGGTGGCGCCCCGCAGGGCGGCCTCGGGGTCGAGCCCGAGGTGGCGGGCGACGTTCACGACCGCGAAGAGCAGGTCGCCCAGCTCCTCCTCCGACGGCTCCGCCCGCAGCTCCTCCAGCTCCTCGGCCACCTTGGGGTAGGCGCCCTCGACCGACTCCCAGTCGAAGCCGGCGGAGGCGGCGCGGCGCTGGACCTTGGCGGCGTGGAGGAGCGACGGGAGGGCCGACGGGATCCCCTCCATGATGCTGGAGCGGCCCTTCTCCTCGGTCTTGATGCGGTCCCAGTTGGCCATGACCTCGGCGGCCGTGCCGGCCTCTACGGCGCCGAACACGTGCGGGTGGCGGTGGACCAGCTTGTCGGAGATGCCCCGGGCGACGTCGGCCAGCGTGAAGTGGCCCTCCTCGGCGGCCAGCGTGGCGTGGAAGCAGACCTGGAACAAAAGGTCGCCCAGCTCCTCCTCCAGGTGGGCCATGCCTTCGGGCCCGTCCGTGCGGCCCAGCGCCTCGATGGCCTCGACCGTCTCGTACGCCTCCTCCAGCAGGTGGCGGGTGAGGCTGGCGTGCGTCTGCTCGCGGTCCCACGGGCAGCGCTGGCGCAGCGTGCGGACCAGCTCGGCGAAGGCGACCAGCTCCCGGCCCACGGGGGCGGCCAGCAACGGGATCCACAGGGAGGTGAGGTGGTCGGCCTCGACCTCCCGGTCGAGGTCGTGCCAAGCCACCTCCCGGACCCGCTCGTCGGGCAGGCCGAGGCGCTGGAGCACGGTGAGCGACGGCGGCGGGTCGTCCACCGCCAGCTTGATGTCGGAGAGGACGAGCGCCGAGTCGCACTGGGCGACCAGCAGCGGGCCCCGCTCCCCGGCCGCCTCCGAGGCGAAGCGGCGGCCGTCCACCAGCCGGGCACCGGCCGCCACCGGGTCGACGCCCAGGCGGTCCCACGCCAGGTCGACGAACGACAGGGCGGGCAGCACCACCACCGACACCCGGTCGTCGTCCCGCAGCAGCTCGACCGTGCGCTCGGCCACCGACGGCGACCCGGGGACGAGGTACAGGACCTCGCCCTCCTCGCCGGCCGCCTCGACGAGGGCGTCCACGATGCCGGCGTACACCTCGTCCAGCGTCGCCGACCGCTCGTACACGTCGTCGAACGCGACGGCGGACGGGAAGGCGGCGGCGGCCGGGTGGCGGGCGGTGCGCAGGAACGTGCGAGGCGCCCGCCCGGCCGCCTCCAGCGTGGCCGCGGTGAGCAGCTCGGGGCCGGCCGGGCCGAGCCCGCCGACCACGACCCGCCGGTTCACGGCGTCGAGCGGGGCCGGGGCCCCGGCACAGGCGAGGCGGGGGCCGGCGCCCCGGCGCGGTCGAGCGTCAAGGCCCGGGGGTCGGCTCGGGGAGCTGCGGCTCGGTGGGCGCGCCGAGCAGCTTGGGGGCCTTGACGCCGGGGCTGTCCCCCTCCTTCTCGAACGTCCCGTACCGCGGGTTCACCTTGATGTCGGCCTCGGCCAGGGCCCGGTTGACGAACTGCTGCACCGGATCGGCCCGGGACGACTGGAGGCTCTGGCGGATCTGCGGCGTGGCCTCCTCCAGCGAGACCACCTTGCGCTCGCGCACCTCGATGAGGTGGTAGCCGAACTGGGTCTGGACGGGGTCGCTCACCTGGCCGGGCACGAGGTCGTCCATGGCCGCCTCGAACTCGGGGACCAGGCTTCCCCGGGCGACGCAGCCCAGGTCGCCGCCCTGCTGGGCGCTGCCGTTCGGCACCTGGTTGTCGGTGGACTCCGCCATGGCGACGGCGGCGAAGTCCTCGCCGGCGGCGATGCGCGCCTTGAGCTCGGCCGCCTTGGCCTGGCTGTCCACCAGGATGTGGCGCACGCACGACTGCTGGAACGCGTCGGGGTTCTCCTCGTAGAACGATCGGACGGCGGCGTCGTCGACCTCGGCCTCGCCCAGCGCCTCCTGGAGGGCCGCCACCTCGGAGAAGATCCGCACCAGGTCCTCCCGGTACCCCTTCGGGAAGGCCCGGAAGATCTCCTTGCCGTACGATTCCTCCAGGTTCGCCTGCGTCTCCCGGCGCCGCTCGGCCGAGATCGGGATCTTGCGCCGCACGACCTCCTGGTGGATCAGCTCGAACCCGATGCGGCGGTCGAGCACGGCGGCCACGAACACCGTGTTGAACGTGCCCCGCCCCTCGCCGACGGCCGGCTCCCCGCCGCGGCTGGCGAAGCCCTGGTCGACCTGCTCCAGGTAGTCCTCGTTCTCGAGGATCGCCTCGAGCTCGCGGTTGAGCTCCTCCTGGGTGATGCGCTGGCCGTTCACCTCGGCCGCGTAGGTGTCGAAGGTGCCGCAGCCGCCGACCACGGCGACGGATGCCACGACCAGGGCGGCGAGGCGCTTCACGGGCCGGGATCCTACGCCGTGGCACCCGCCGCCGGGCTCTCGTCGCCCGGGGGGACGAGCGTGCCCAGCAGGGAGAGGACGGCGTCCACCGGCTCGGCGCCCCGCACGACGGGCACGACCAGCTGGCGCAGGTCCTCCTTGAACACGGCCCGCGGGAACAGCCGCCTGAGGCGGATGGCCTGGCTCGTCCTGAGGGCGAGCGGGCTGAGGCGGATGACGTCGCGGGCGACGTTCACCTCCCGCACCCCGGTGCGCACGCACTCGGCGCGGAGGCGCCCGACGGCCAGGAGGGCCTCGGCCGGCGGGGGCAGGGGGCCGTAGCGGTCCAGCCACTCGGCCCGGATGTCGTCCACCTCGGCGTGGCTGGTGACCGTGGAGAGGCGCCGGTACGCCTCCAGGCGCAGGTCCTCGCGGGCCACGTAGTCGGGCGGCAGGTTGGCCGTCACCGGCAGGTCGAGCTTGACCTCGGCCGGCTCGCGGGGCTTCTCGCCCTTGAGCTCGGCCACCGCCTCGCTCACCAGCTGCACGTACAGGTCGTAGCCGACCGCCGCGATGTGGCCGGTCTGGTCGGCGCCCAGCAGGTTGCCGGCGCCCCGGATCTCCAGGTCCCGCATGGCGATCTTGAAGCCCGACCCCAGCTCGGTGTGCTCGCCGATCGTCCTCAGCCGCTCGTAGGCCTGCTCCGACAGCGAGCGGTCGGGTGGGAAGAACAGGTAGGCGTACGCCCGGGAGCCGGCCCGCCCCACCCGGCCCCTGAGCTGGTGGAGCTGGCCCAGCCCCAGCAGGTCGGCCCGGTCGACCACCAGCGTGTTGACGGTGGGCATGTCGATCCCGGACTCGATGATCGTGGTGCAGACGAGGACGTCGAAGGCGCCCTCCCAGAAGTCGAGCACGACCCGCTCCAGCGTCCCCTCGTCCATTTGGCCGTGGGCGACGGCGATGCGGGCCTCGGGCACCAGGTGGCGCAGGTCGCGGGCCACGTGCTCGATGTCGGCCACCCGGTTGTGCACGAAGAAGACCTGTCCTTCGCGCAGCAGCTCGCGCCGGACGGCCTCGGCCACCGCCCGCTCGTCGTACTCGCCGACGTAGGTGAGGATGGGCTGGCGGTCGGCCGGGGGCGTGTTGAGCAGGGTGAGGTCGCGGATGCCGGTGAGGCTCATCTCCAGCGTCCGGGGGATGGGCGTGGCCGTGAGCGTGAGCACGTCCACGTCGGCCCGCAGCTTCTTGATGGACTCCTTGTGGCTGACGCCGAAGCGCTGCTCCTCGTCCACCACCAGCAGGCCGAGGTCCTTGAAGACGATGTCTGCGCTCAGGAGGCGGTGGGTGCCGATCACCACGTCCACCGTCCCGTCCTTCAGGCCGTCGGTGACCTTCTTGGCCTGGGGGCCCGTCAGGAAGCGGGACAGGACCTCGACGCGCACCGGGTAGCCGGCGAAGCGGTCCGAGAAGGTGGCGTAGTGCTGCTGGGCCAGGAGGGTGGTGGGGACCAGCACGGCCGCCTGCTTGCCGTCCTGCACCGCCTTGAACACGGCGCGCAGCGCCACCTCGGTCTTGCCGAAGCCCACGTCGCCGCACACCAGCCGGTCCATCGGGACCGGCTCCTCCATGTCGGCCTTGACCTCCTCGATGGCCTTCAGCTGGTCGGGGGTCTCGGTGTACGGGAACGACTGCTCCAGCTCGTGCTGCCACGGCGTGTCCGGGTCGAAGGCGTGGCCCGTGCTGGTGACCCGCCGGCGGTACAGGACGATGAGCTCCTGGGCGATCTCCCGCACGGCCGAGCGGACCTTGGCCTTGCTCCGCCCCCAGTCCACCCCGCCCAGCTTGTGCAGGGTGGGCGACTCGCCGCCCGTGTAGGGGCGCACCAGGTCGATCTGGTCGGAGGGGACGTACAGCTTGTCGCCGCCGCGGTACTCGAGCAGGAGGTAGTCGCGCTCGGCGCCGCCCATCGACCGCTTCACCATGCCGCCGTAGCGGGCGACGCCGTGGCTGTGGTGAACGACGTGGTCGCCGGGCGCCAGGTCGTCGAAGAAGCCATCGCTGGCCCGGGGGCGGGCCCGGGGGCGGCGGTGGGGGCGGCGGCGGCCGGTGACGTCGCTCTCGCCCAGCACGGCCAGCTTGATCGACGGCAGGACGAACCCCCGCTCCAGGGGCGCCACCACCACCTCGACGCCGCCCACCGCCTCGTCCCGCAGGCGGCCGGTGATGCGGGCCGCCGTGCCCTCGCCGTCGGCCGCCACGACGACCCGGAACCCGTCGCCCACCAGGTCGGTGAGCTGCTTGGCCAGGCGCGACCCGTCGCCCACCACGGGGTCCCAGCCGGTGGCGGCGAGCGTCGGCGTGCCGGGGCCCTCGGCGGTGCCGGTGACCGACCACACCGGCGCCCTGGTGTGGGCCAGCAGGCGGTCAAAGGGCAGGTGGAGCGGGGGGAAGGAGCGGTCGCCGGCACCCTGGCCAGCACCTGGGGTGCCGGCCAGGGCGGCCTCCTCGTCCAGCAGCTCGGCGGCCCGGTCGCGCATGCGGCGAGGCTCGACCAGCAGCACCTGGGCGTCCTCTTCGACCAGGTCGGGCAGGAGGTGCTCGCCCTCGGTGAGCCACGGCAGCCACGACTCCATGCCGTCGAACACCAGGCCCTCGGCCAGCCGCTCCCACTGCTCGCGGCCCCACGGCTCGGCGCCCACCAGCCGGGCCGCCCGCTCCCGCACCTCGGGTGTGGGCAGCAGCTCCCGGCAGGCGAAGATCTCGACCCCCTCCACGTCGGCCGTCGAGCGCTGGTCGGCCACCGCGAACTCGGTGAGGCGGTCGACCTCGTCGCCCCACAGGTCGACGCGGACGGGGACGTCGGCGGTGGACGGGAACACGTCGACGATCGAGCCCCGCACGGCGACCTCCCCCCGGTGCTCGACCTGGTACTCCCGCCGGTAGCCGGCGCCCACCAGGCGGGCGACCAGCTCCTCGGGATCGACCCGGTCGCCGGGCGCCAGGACGACGGGCTCGGCCGCCTCCACGTGGGGCCCGAGCCGCTGGACCAGCGCCTTGACCGGCGCCACGAGGACCCGGGGCATGCGGTCCGGGTTGCGCAGCCGCCACATGGCCCGCAGGCGCCGGCCCATGGTCTCCACGCTGGGGCTCACCCGCTCGAAGGGGAGCGTCTCCCACGCCGGGAAGGTGTCGACCGAGTCGTCGCCCAGGAAGGCCCGCACGTCGGCCGCCAGCCGCTCGGCGTCGGTCGCCGTGGGCAGCGCCACCACCAGGGGGTGGCGGTCGGACAGCTGGGCCAGCCCGGCGACCGTGAACGCCCGGGCCGGCTGGGGGACGGCCAGCACCGCCGTCCTCCGTCCGGCCACGGCGGTGAGGGTCGGATCGGCGCGCAGCAGCGACGGGAGGGACCGCAGGCTCACCGGGACAAGGCTACGGCGGCCCACGCCATGCGCTCACCTCGCGATTGAGCGCCACCTGCTGGCGCGCCGGCGCGAGGTGAATCAGGCGGGGGCGGCGTTGAAGCGGTTCATGGCGGCCGCCGGGCCCTCGGCCAGGACGGCCTCGACGGCGTCGGCCGCCTCCTCCACGGCGACGGCCAGCAGCTCGCGCTCCGCCTTGCCCGGCGCCCGCAGCACGTGGTCCACGCCCTGGCGCCGGCCCGGCGGCTTGCCGATGCCGATGCGCACCCGGCAGAAGGCGTCGGTGTGCAGGTGGGCCTTGATCGACTTCAGCCCGTTGTGGCCGGCCAGCCCGCCGCCCACCTTGACCCGGATGCGGCCGACCGGCAGGTCCAGCTCGTCGTGGACCACCACCAGCCGGGTGAGGTCGTCGATGCCGAAGCGGCGGACGAGGGGCGCCACCGCCATGCCCGACTCGTTCATGTACGTCTGCGGGAAGGCCAGGGCCAGGCGGCGGCCGCCCACCCGCACCTCGTCGACCAGCGCCAGCTCCCGGCCCTTGCGCAACCGGCCGCCGTGGCGGGCGGCCAGGAGGGCGACGACGTCGGCCCCGGCGTTGTGGCGGGTACCGGCGTACTGCGTGCCCGGGTTGCCCAGGCCGACGGCCAGGAGGTCGGCGGGGGTGCCCGTTCGGGGCCCGGCCAGGTGCTAGCCCTCGCCGCCCTCGGACGCCGCGGTGGGTGCCTCGCCACCCTCGGCCTCGGCCTCGGCCTGGGCGGCCTCGGCCTCCTGGGCGGCCTCCTGCTCGGCCTCGGTCATCAGGTCGGCGTCGGACACCTGAGGCGGCTGGGCGACCACGACCGTCACCTCCGGGTCGGTGTCGGTGGTGACGCCCGACGGCAGGGGCAGGTCGCCGACGCGCACGGTGTCGCCGATGGCCAGCCCGCTGATGTCGATCTCGATGCTGTTGGGGATCCGCGCCGGCACGGCGTGCACCGTGAGGCCGAACAGCTGCTGCTCCACCACCCCGTCGCCCCGGTGCACCTTCTCGGCCTCGCCGACCAGCGCCAGGGGGACCTCGGCGGAGATCACCTCGTCGCGGCGCACGACCTGGAAGTCGACGTGCACGACGGTGTGGCGCACGGGGTGACGCTGGAGCTCGCGTGCCAGGGTGAGGTGCGACGCCCCGTCCACCTCGATGTTGAGCAGGGCGTTCAGCCCCGAGTCGGTGGTGAGGGCGGCGCGCAGGGCGCGGGCGTCCACGGCGACGGGCAGCGGCTCGATGCCGTGCCCGTACACCACGCCGGGGATCTTGCCGGCGGCGCGGAGGCGGCCCGACGAGCGCGACCCCAGGGCGCGCCCGCTGTCGGCGGAAAGGGTGATCTCGGCCATCCCGGGAGTCTACCGACCGTCCGTGCGGCACCAGCATCCGCCCAACCCCCGGGCGGCACCGAGCGGCTCCGTGCCGTGCTGGTCGCTCGCCTCGGCCCCTCGGGGGCCGTCGTTCACGACTGGTTGTCGCCGCCGAAGATGTCGGACACGGAGGCATCCTCGAACACGGCGTCGAGGGCGTCGGCGATGATCCCGGCGACCGAGAGCACCTCCAGCTTGTCGATCTGCTTCTCGGGGGGCACCGGGAGGGTGTTGGTGACCACCACCCGGGCGATGGGCGAGTTCTTCAGGCGGTCGACGGCGGGGTCGGAGAGGACCCCGTGGGTGGCCATGGCCCACACCTCGCCGGCGCCCCGGCTGGTGAGGATCTCGGCGGCCGCCACGATGGTGCCGGCCGTGTCGATCATGTCGTCGATGAGGACGCACCGCCGCCCGGCCACGTCGCCGATGACCTCGCGCGCCTCCACCACCCCGGAGGACCGCTTCTTGTGGACGATGGCCAGGTCGGCGCGCAGGCGCTGGGCGAACTTCTCCGCCACCTTCACCCGGCCGGCGTCGGGCGCCACGATCACCATGCCCTCGGGATCGTGGCCGAGCAGGTACTCCACCTGCACGGGCATGGCCGTGAGGTGGTCGACGGGCCCGTCGAAGAATCCCTGGATCTGCCCCGAGTGGAGGTCGACGCTCACCACCCGGTTGGCGCCCGCCGCCTGCAGGAGATCGGAGACGAGCTTGGCGGTGATCGGCTCGCGGCCCTCGGCCTTGCGGTCCTGGCGGGAGTACCCGTAGTAGGGGCAGACTGCGGTGACCCGCTTGGCCGACGCCCGCTTGGCGGCGTCGATCATGATGCACTGCTCCATGATCGAGTCGTTCACCGGGCCCGAGTGGGTCTGGATGATGAACACGTCGGCGCCCCGCACCGACTCGTTGAACCGGCAGTGGATCTCGCCGTTCGGGAACTGCCGCAGGTTCGGCTCGCCCAGGCGCACGCCGAGGTGGGCGGCGATCTCCTCGGCCAGGGACCGGTGGGCCCGCCCCGAGTAGAGCTCGAGCCGCTTGGTGGGGACGACCTCGAGCGTCGTCACGGGCGCTCCTGCACGTGCGGGACGGCCGAGAAGAACGGCCCGGTGACCGTCCCCGGCTCGACCCGGGACCCGGGCGCCAGCGACGCGAACGGGCCGACCCGGGCGTCCGCCCCGATCTCGGCCTGGCGGCCGACGGTGTGCTCCACCACCGCGCCCTCGGCCACGGCGCAGTCCACCAGCCGGCAGTCCGGGCCCAGCTGGGCCCCGGCGGCCACGACCGTCCGGCCCTGGAGCACGGTGCCCGGGAAGAGGGTGACGTCGGTGCCCAGCTCGACGGTGGCGTCGATGTACGTGCGAGCCGGGTCGAGCATGGTGACGCCCCGCTCCAGCCACATGCGGTTGGTCCGGTTGCGCAGCTCGGCCTCCGCCACGGCCAGCTGGGCCCGGTCGTTGACGCCGGCCGCCTCCAGCGGGTCGCCGGCGAGCAGGGAGAACACCGGGTAGCCGGCGTCGTGCAGCACCTCGATCACGTCGGTCAGGTAGTACTCGCCCTGGGCGTTCTCGGGGCTCAGCCGCCGGAGGGCGGGCGCCAGCACGCTGCGGCGGAAGCAGTAGATCGACGTGTTGACCTCGTCGATTGCCCGTTCCTCGGGGGTGGCGTCGGCCTCCTCGACGATGCGGGCGACCCGGTCGTTCTTGTCCCTCACGACGCGCCCGTAACCGGTGGGGTCGGCCATGCGGGTGGTGAGCAGGGTGGCCGCCGCGTTCTTCTCGCGGTGGCGGGCGAGCAGGTCGGCCACCGTCGACGGCCGCAGCAGCGGCGTGTCGCCGGGCAGGACGACGATCTCGCCGTCGTCCGCATCGTCGTCGGGGAAGGCGGTGAGCGCCACCGACGCGGCGTCGCCCGTCCCCCGCTGCACCCGCTGCTCCACGAAGTCGATGCGGAGGCGGGCCGGCGCCTCCTCGAGCAGCGCCTTGGTGACCCGCTCGGCGCCGTGCCCGACGACCACCACGGCCCGGTCGACGGGGACGGCGCCGAGGGAGTCGATCACGTGCAGGACCATGGGCCTCCCGCAGAGGAGGTGCACCGGCTTGGGCCTCGACGACTTCATGCGGGTGCCCTCCCCGGCGGCCAGCACGACGGCGGAGAGCGGACGGTTCATGGTTCCTTTCTACCGCGACGGCCCGTTGGCGGGGCAGGGATCGAACCTGCGACCTCCGGATCCAAAGTCCGGCGTTCTGCCAGTTGAACTACCCGCCATCCCTCCATCGAGGCTACTGTCCTCCCCGGCATGGGCTCACTGATAAAGAAGCGCCGCAAGCGGATGCGGAAGAAGAAGCACAAGAAGATGCTGAAGGCCACCCGCTGGCAACGGCGGGCCGGCAAGTAGCGACGGCTCCCCCGGACACCGCCCCTGCCGACCGTCCCGACTAGGGACGCTCGGTCCGCGTCACGACCGCACCGCGCACGTCGGGGAAGGCCCCTTCGACGAACCAGGTGCCGCCGCTCCCGGCGAGGACCGGCACGCACTCCGTGGCGTCCCCCAGCGCGTCGCGCCACGCCGCCAGGCGGGGCTCGACCCGCAGGGCGGCCGGCTCCAGGTCGTTGGGGCCGTCGGCGGTCGGCCCCCCGAGGTCGTCCCACGCCGCGTAGACGGCGGGCGTCGACACGTGCAGCGGCGGTGTGAGGAGGGTGTACGCCGCCTCCACGAACGGGAGGGGCTCGACGACCTCGCCCACTCCCGTCACCCGCGCCCGCCCGCCCACCAGGCAGAACGGGACGTCGGCTCCCAGGGCGACGGCCACCGCCGGGTCGGAGCAGCCCGCCCAGCGCAGGACGGCGGCCGCGTCGGCCGAGCCGCCCCCGAGGCCGCCGCCCACCGGGATCCGCTTCTCGAGCCGCACCGCCGCCCGCCGCCCCACCGCCCGCAGGGCGCGGGTGACCAGGTCGTCCGCCGGCAGGTCGGCGCCGACCACCTCCACCCCGTCGCCGTCCGAGAACTCGAGGACGTCGGCCAGGTCGATCGTGGTCATGACCGAGTCGAGCAGGTGGTAGCCGTCACCCCGGCGGCCGGTGACGCGCAGCGTCAGGGTCAGCTTGGCGAGGGCCCGGCGGCGGTCGCGCACTCGGTCAGCCTCCCCCATGCCTCGACGCCGAGCTCCTCGGCCCGCGCCTCGGGCCGGATGGCGGCGGCCGCGAACACCCGGTCGTCGACCACCCCGGCCAGCGCCCGGCGCAGCATCTTGCGCCGGTGGGCGAAGCCCGCCTCGACGAGCGCGAACAGCCGCGCCTCGTCCACCGCCACCGCCGGCTCGGGCCGCCGCGTGACCGACACCAGGACCGACTCGACCTTCGGTTGCGGTACGAACACCGTCGGCGGCACCCGGCCCACCAGCCGGGCCTCGGCCCGGTACGCCACCTTCACCGACACCGCCCCGTACGCCTCCTCGCCCGGCCCGGCGGCCAGGCGCTCGCCCGCCTCCCGCTGCACCATCACCAGCATCCGACCGATCATGGGCGCCCGCTCGAGGAGGGTGAGGACCAGTGGCGTCGCCACGTTGTAGGGCAGGTTGGCGACGAGCACCCATGCTCCGCCGTCTCCGAGCAGCTCCGCCCAGTCGAGGCGCAGGGCGTCCGCCTCGACCACCCGGACGCCCGCCCGCTCCACGACCTCGCGCAGCACCGGCACCACGTAACGGTCCAGCTCGACGGCGACGACCGATGCGCCCGTCTCGGCCAGCGCCAGGGTGAGCGACCCCAGGCCGGCGCCGATCTCGACCACCCGGTCGCCGGGCCCGACGGCCGCCAGGCGGGCGATGCGGCGCACCGTGTTGGGGTCGACCACGAAGTTCTGGCCCAGCGCCCGGCTGGGGCGGATCCCGCTGCGGCGGAGGAGATCGGCGACCTCCCGCCGCGTGAGCGTCACCCGGCGCGGGGGCCCGCCGGGCGCCGGGGGGGACGGGGCCTCACCACTCGATCTTGACGTCCACCACGCCTTCGTGCGAGCCGGTGAGCTGGGCGAAGTCCACCTCCGACAGGTCGACGACCCGCCCGTCGATGTACGGGCCGCGGTCCGCCACGGTGCAGATGACCGACCTGCCGCTCGCCAGGTGCGTCACCCGCACCCGGGTCCCCTTGGGGATCGTGCGGTGTGCGCACGTGCCCGGGGCGGCCGCCACGTACCACGACGCCTTGCCCACCTCCTGGCCGGCCACGAACTGGGCGGCCGTCGTGGTCGTGGTCGCGGGCTTGGCCGTGGTCGTGGTGGCCGGGGCGTGGGTGTGGGTGGTGGTCGTGGGCTTGACCGTCGTCGTGGTCGCCGGGGCGTGCGTGTGCGTCGTCGTCGTCGGCTTGACCGTGGTGGTCGTCGCCGCTCGTGCCTCCGTGGTCGTCGGCGCCTTCACCGCCAGCGGGACGGGGACGGCGATGGTCGACGGCGCGGTCACCGGCAACGAGATCGGCGGCCTGGCACCGGCGTCGCGCGCCGCCCGCGACGAGCCCGGGCGCTCGAGGTCAGCGGCGCTCAGCCGGGTGGCCCCGGCCCCTGGAGCGGGCGACTCTCGATTGGTTCGTGCGATGAGCGCGGGAATCAGCAGAAGCCCGGAACACAGCAGCAGGGCAACCACAACCCGCCTCACCTGAGCATGTTCCAGCCTCAGGTCCTCCCCTTGTGGCGCTGGGGGGACCCTAGGTGGAGCCGACAGCTACCGCAACTTCGGCGGGCCGACAAGGGGCTACCGGGCGCAAGCGGGGGTTGCGGACCGCTAAAGGCCGAAGACCCGTCCGGCGTTGTCCCAGGTGACCGCCTCGACCTCCTCGACGGCGACCGCCCTGGCCGACGCCACGGCGGCGCCCACCACGGGCAACAGCTCGGGCCGGTTGGGCTTCCCGCGGTGGGGAACCGGGGCGAGGAACGGCGAGTCGGTCTCCACCAGGAGCCGGTCCAGCGGGCAGAGGGCCGCCGCGGCGCGCAGGTCGTCGGCCGCCTTGAACGTGACGATGCCGCTGAACGACAGGAAGGCGCCGACGTCGAGCGCCCGGCGCGCCTCGGTGGGGCCGCCGGTGAAGCAGTGGAAGACGGTGCGGGCGGGGGCCCCCTCGGCGGCCAGCAGGTCGAAGGTGTCGTCCCACGCCTGGCGGGTGTGGATCACCAGGGCCAGGCCCCGCTCGTGCGCCAGGGCGATCTGGGCGGCGAACGCCTCCCGTTGCGCGGGGCGGGGCGAGTGGTCGTAGTGGTAGTCGAGGCCGCACTCGCCGACGGCCACCACCTTGGCCTCGCCGAGCAGGGGGACGATGGTGTCAACGCCCAGCTTGGCGTCGTGGGGGTGGAGGCCGACCGTCGCCCACACGCCGTCGTGGGCCTGCGCCACCGCGATGGCGGCCGCCGACTGCGCGGCGTCGGTGCCCACGTCGACCAGCCGCGTGACGCCCGCCCGCCGGGCGTCCGCGACCACCTGGGCCGGGTCCGCCCCGAGGCCCTCGAACGGGACGTGGCAGTGGCTGTCGGTCCATGCCATCAGCCCGGCCGGGGCCCCGACCCCGGCCTCCTCGCCGAGACGGGGGCCCCAGCCCCGTCCGGCGCCGTCGACGCCATCAGCCCGGCCCGGGGCCCCGACCCCGGTCTCCTCGCCGAGAGCGTCACTTGCGGGGGAACAGGGGCGGGCCCTTCTCCACCGGGAGCCCACCCGGGTAGCCCCCCCACGCCGCCGCCCGGGGCAGGTGCTCGTCGCCCGGCACGCCCGGCAGGCCGATGCGCCGCCACACCTCGGCGCACGCAGCCGGCATGGCCGGGGTGGCGAGCACGGCGACGATGCGCAGCGCCTCGAGGGCGTCGCCCAGCACGGCGTCGACCTCGGGCCCGGGCTGCGCCTTCCACGGCTCGTTGGCCTCGAGGTGGGCGTTGGTCTCGCGGATGAGCCGCCACGTGGCGTCCAGCGCCTCGCTGGGCGCCACCCGCTCCCACGCCCGCGCCGCGTCGGCGAAGGCGGCGGCGGCCACCGGCGCCAGGGTGCTGCCGGCGGCGGGGGCCGGCCCGACACCGCCGCACTTGCCGTTGACCACCGTCGAGACGCGCGACAGCAGGTTCCCGAGGTTGTTGGCCAGGTCGGCGTTGTAGCGGGAGACCATGCCCTCGTACGAGAACTCGCCGTCCGGGCCGAACGGGGTGTCGCGCAGGAAGTGGTAGCGGAAGGCGTCGACACCGAACTCCTCCACCAGGTCGGCGGGGGCGATGGCGTTGAGCCGAGTCTTCGACATCTTCTCGCCGCCCACCAGCAGGTACCCGTGGACGTGGATGTGGGCGGGAGGATCGAGCCCGGCGGCCAGCAGCATGGCCGGCCAGTACACGCAGTGGAACCGCACGATGTCCTTGCCGATCAGGTGGTGCACGGCGGGCCACCACGCCCGGAACCGCTCGTCGTCCTCGCCGTAGCCGATGGCCGTGGCGTAGTTGATGAGCGCGTCGTACCAGACGTAGAAGACGTGGCCCGGCGCCCACGGCACCTGCACGCCCCAGTCGAGCGACGTGCGGGTGATGGACACGTCCTGGAGCCCCTGGCGGATGAGGCCCAGCGCCTCGTTCCGCTTCGACTCCGGCGTGACCGCGTCGGGGTGCGCCTCGTACCAGTCGAGGAGCGCCTGCTGGTACCGGCTCAGCTTGAAGAACCAGTTCTCCTCCTCGAACATCTCCACCGGGCGGAGGTGCACCGGGCAGCCGCCGTCGACCAGCTCGCCCTCGTTGTAATAGGCCTCGCACGACACGCAGTACGGGCCCTGGTAGGTGCCGAGCTCGATGTCGCCGTTGTCGTAGATGCGCTGGAGGAAGGCCCGGACGGCGCGGTGGTGGCGCTCCTCCGTCGTGCGGATGAAGTCGTCGTAGGAGATGTCGAGCAGCTTCCACGCATCACGGAAGCGCTCGCTCGTCCGGTCCGCCTGCTCCTGGGGCGACAGCCCGTTCTCGGCCGCCTTGCGGGCGACGTTCAGCCCGTGCTCGTCGGTCCCGGTGAGGAAGAACACCTCGTCGCCCACCAGCCGGTGCCAGCGGCAGAGGGCATCGGCGGTGACCGTGGAGTACGCGTGGCCGATGTGGGGCGCGTCGTTGACGTAGTAGATCGGCGTCGTCGCATAGAAACGGCCCACGTGCCTAGGCTATAGACGGCAGCGGGGGAGGCTCGATGGTTTCGACCGGGATGGCACGCAAGGTGGACGACCTCGGGCGGATCGTCCTGCCGGTCGAGATGCGGCGCATGTTCGGGATCCGCCCGGGCGACGAGCTCGAGATCGCGGTGGACGGCGCGTCGATCCTCCTGCGCAAGATCGAGGCCCGCTGCGTGTTCTGCGGCGACGCCGGCGGGCTGCGGCCGTACCGCGACAAGCAGGTGTGCGGGTCGTGCTGGCACGACCTAGTGGCCGGGCAGCCGGCGCGCCAGCTCGTAGACGCGCCGCTTGGCGACGGCCAGGTCTGACGCCACGGCGGCCACCGCCGCCCGCCGGTCGTCGCCCGCCGCCATCCGGTCCACCAGCGCCTCCGCGATCTCCTCGTCGGACGCGTCGGCGGGCGGCGGGGCGCCGCCCACCACCACCACGTACTCACCTCGCGGCGCCCGGTCGGAAAGGTCGGCGACGGCCTCGCCGAGGGTGCCCCGCCACACCTCCTCGTGCAGCTTGGTGAGCTCGCGCGCCAGCGCCACCGGCCGGCCGTCGCCGCACGCGGCCGCCAGGTCGGCCACCGTCTCGCGCACGCGGTGCGGCGCCTCGTACAGCACCACCGTGCGCGGCTCGCCCGCCAGCGCCGCCAGCCGCCGACGCCGGGGTGAGCCCGTGCGGGGCAGGAACCCCTCGAACACGAACCGCTCGCAGGGCAGCCCGCTCGCCACCAGCGCGGCGACCACCGCCGACGGGCCCGGCACGACGTCCACCGGCAGCCCCTCGGCAGCCACCGCCGCCACCACCCGCTGGCCGGGGTCCGAGATGGAGGGCATGCCGGCGTCGGTGACCAGCGCCACCCGGGACCCGTCGCGCACCAGGGCCGTGATCTCCTCCGCCCGCTGGGCCTCGTTGTGCTCGTGCACGGCGACGAGGCGCCGGCCGGTGACGCCGGCCGCCGTGAGCAGGGCGCGGGTCCGGCGGGTGTCCTCGCAGGCGATGACGTCGGCGCCGGCCAGCGCCTCCACCGCCCTCGGGCTCAGGTCCCCCAGGTTGCCCAGCGGCGTGCCGACCACGACCAGCGCGGCCTCACCCGTCACCCGTCACCCTTGATCTCCAGGCGGTCGCCGGGCTTCAGCCCCCATCGCTCGAAGGCACCGGCCTCGGCCTCCACCACGCACCGGGCGCGCAGGCGGGGCCGGCTCACCCGGAACCGGCCCATGGTGATGGTGTCGACCACCGTCAGGTCCTTGTCGCAGAAGGCGACGTCGATGGCGAACCTCATGCCGACGGTGTGCACCGACCGGGCCGGCCTGATGAGCATGGCCCCCTCGATGCCGTCCCGCCCGAGGAGGCCGCGGGAGCGCCCGGCGAACCCGTCGGCCACCTCGATGGCCGCCAGCACCTCACCGTCACGCAGGAGCCACGCCATCCCGAGCCCTCACACGTTGAAGCGGATCTCGAGGACGTCGCCGTCGAGCACCTCGTAGTCCTTGCCCTCCACCCGCAGCCGGCCCGCCTCCTTGGCGGCGTGCCACGAACCCAGCGAGAGCAGCTCGTCCCAGCGGATCACCTCGGCCCGGATGAAACCCCGCTGGAGGTCGGAGTGGATGACGCCCGCGCACTCCGGGGCGCGGGCGCCGGCCCGGAACGTCCACGCCCGCGACTCCTTGTCGCCGGTGGTGAGGAACGTGCGCCGGCCGAGCAGGTGGTAGGCGGCGCGGGTCACCCGGGCGAGAGCGCCCTCCCCCAGGCCGAGGCCTTCGAGCAGCTCGGCCCGCTCGGCGGCGTCCAGGCGGGCCGCCTCCGCTTCCAGCTGGACGCACACGCCGAGCACGTCGGCACTGCCGCCGAGCGCGTCGGCCACCGGCTTGACCGCCGCGTCCAGGTCGGCGACGTCGTCCTCGCCCACGTTCACCACCGCCAGCACCGGCTTGGCCGTGAGGAGGAACGACGGCTTGAGGGCGGTCATCACGTCGGCGGGCAGCGACGCCCGGTAGAGCGGCGTGCCGGCCTCGAGCACCTCGCCCGCCGCCTCCAGAGCGGCCACCTCGGTGCGCGCCACCGGGTCGTTCTTGGCGGCCTTGCGCCGGCGCCCGACCAGGTTCTCGACCGTGGCGGCGTCGGCCAGGACCAGCTCCAGCTCGAGGACCTCGAGGTCGTCCACCGGGTCCGAGCCGCCGGGCACGGTGTCGTCCTCGAACGCCCGCAGCACCAGGCAGATGGCGTCGGTCTCCCGGATGCCGGCCAGGAACCGGTTGCCCATCCCCTCGCCGGTGGACGACCCGGCGGTCAGCCCCGCCACGTCCACCAGCTCCACGGTGGCCCGCACCGTCTTCCTGCTCCTGGACATGGCCGACAGCGCGTCGAGGCGGGCGTCCGCCACCTGGGCGACACCCACGTTCGTCTCCGTGGTCGAGAAGGGGTGGGGCGCCACCGCCGCGCTGCCGCCGGTGAGCGCGTTGAAGAGCGCCGACTTGCCGGCATTGGGCAGGCCGACGATCCCGAGTCGCTCCATTCGGCGGAGGCTACCTGCGCCCGCTACGGTGCTCAGGCCATGTCGAAGAAGACCAGCAAGCGCAAGCAGCGAGCCACCAAGAAGGCCAACCACGGGAAGCGGCCCAACGCCGGGCGCTGACTCCACCGCTTCCCGCCGCCGAGCCGTGCCGGTTACGGCGGCTCGGGTGCCCCCGTGGCGGCGAGCACCACACCGAGCAGGCTGGGGCGGTCGGTCATGATCCCGTCGACCCCCGCCGCCAGCAACGCCTCCATCTCGTCGCGCTCGTCGACGGTCCACACGTGGACGGCGAGGCCGGCCCGGTGGGCAGCGGCGACGAAGCGCTCGTCGACCACGGTGACGCCACCGAGGCTCGCCGGCACCTGGAGGGCCACCGCCCGGCAGGGCGGGGGCTCCTCGCCGTTCACGGCCGCGAAGTAGAAGGCGGCGGTGGCGTTGGAGGCGGCGGCGGTGGCGATCTCCGGCGCGGCGGCAGAGAAGGCCGACACGGCGGCGTCGGAGAACGAGGCGACGATGACGTCGTCCGCGCGCCCGTACTCGCGCAGCAGCCGCGCCACGTCCTCCTCGTAGGGCTCCACCTCGGGCGCCGTCTGCTTGATGTCGAGGTTGAGGATCGTGCCGGGGAACTCCTCGAGCACCTCGCGCAAGGTGGGGATGCGCAGGGCGGCGTCGCCCGGCGCCCGTCCTCTGAGCAGGAACTCGGACGGCTCCGCCTCGTGGTCCACCACGGTGCCCGGCACCCACCAGTAGGCGTTGTCGAGCGCCTGCACCTGGGCGAGCGTCATGTCGGCGATCCGGCCCGTTCCCTCGGTGGTGCGGTCGACGGTGGCGTCGTGGCACACGACCAGCTGGCGGTCGGCGGTGGCGTGCACGTCCAGCTCGATGGCGTGGGCGCCCCCGGCGACGGCGTGGTGCATGGCGTGGAGGGTGCTCGACGGGCCCTCCCGGGCGCCCCCCTGGTGGGCGTAGTTCAGGACCCGGCGCTCCAGCCACGGATTGTCCACGCCGCGGGACGGTAGCCTCGACCCGCATGCTCGACCACGCGTTCGTGGAGGCGATCGCCGCCGTGCGCCGGGGCCTCGAGGGGGCGCTCCTCCAGCGCTCGGCGGTCGAGGAGCGCTTCCAGGTCGACATCCTGCTGGGCGACGTCTCCTGGGAGACCTCGTACACGCTGCCCTTCGAGGGCGTCCCGCCCCGGGTCCAGGCCGAGCTGGCCGTCGACTGGTCGGCGTGGAGCCAGGCCGCCTACCGGTCGTGGCGCATCGGCGACCCCGGGGAAGACCCCCCCGAGATCGACGTGGAGGTGGTGCTGCGCATCCAGCGGCTGGCCCGCCAGCCCGACGTGTCGACCGTGCTCTCCGTGCTCCCCGCCGAGGGGCCGGCCGTCCTCGGCGAGCCCCTGGAGCGCGACGACCCGACGGTGGAGCAGCACGTCGACACCGGCACGAACACCTCCCAGTACGCGCTCGAGGTCTCCTACGCCGGCACCGTCGCCCTCGGTGTCGAGGTGCTGGAGGACATCCGCCGCCTGGACGACCACCTCGGTCCGCTCGGGGCGTGGATCGCCTCCGGGCTGGTGCGCCTGGCCGACCTCGACCTCGCATTCGTGCCGCCCGAGATGGAGGGCGGCGGCCTGCGCTGAGGCGCCGCCCCGCTACCGGGGCTGCTCGGCGGGCTCGGTGACGAAGTCGATGAGCCGCTCGACGGCGCCGACCAGCGCCGGCTCGAGGTCGGCGTAGGACCGTACCGACGACAGGATCCGCCTCCACATCAGCGGCGGGTCGCCGACGCCGAGCCGCCGGCACACCCCGGCCTTCCAGTCCTCTCCCCGCGGCACCGCCGGCCAGGCGGACAGGCCGACGGCGGCGGGGCGCACCGCCTCCCACACGTCCACGAACGGAGTGCCGGTCACGAGGACGTCGGGCCCCTCGACGCCGGCCGCCAGCCGGGCCTCCTTGGAGCCGGCCACCAGGTGGTCCACCAGCACGCCGAGCCGCCGTCCCGGCCCCGGGCGGAACCGGGCGACCACGTCGCGGAGGACGTCGACGCCGTCCAGGCGCTCGACCACCACGCCCTCGACCCGCAGGTCGTCGCCCCACACCCGCTCCACCAGCTCGGCGTCGTGCACGCCCTCGACCAGGATCCGCCCGGCGCGGGCGACCCGGGCGGAGCGGCGCTGCACGGTGAACGACCCCGAGGCGGTGGTCGCCGGTCCGGCTGCCCGGTCGGGCCGGGGCGCCACGAGCGTGACGGCTCGGCCGTCGACGTCGAAGGCGCCCGCCGTGTACGGGAAGACGCGCTCCATGCCGGTGACACCCCTCAGCACCACCCCGTCGCGCTCGAGCCGGGCGATCACCCCGGAGAAGCCGCTCGCCCGGTGGGCGGCCCGCAGCCCGGCCACGGCCGCCACCTCGGGGTAGGCGACCTTCGGCTTCGCCGGGCCGTCGAGTGGGCCGGCCAGCAGCCCGGCCCACGGGTCCCACGTCTTCACGGCGAGCGACGGTACCGCCGCCGCCTCGGGCGGGCGGGGATGGTCGGGGGACGTGCGGCTCGAGGCCCGCCCGTGGTCGGTGGGCACCATGAGCCGGCGCTCGTCTCCCTCGGCCACGTCGGTGCGCCGGCCCCGTGCCGCTCCTCCCGGCGGCTGCCGGCGCCCTCGAAGGTGAACGGCACCGTCTGGTCGGAGTCGCCCACCGTAGAGCGGCGGTGCCACCTCAGATCAGAGCTCGACGTCGATGACGATCCTGCAATGGTCGCTGGGCCCCCACTCCTCAGGGTCGTTGAGCGCTCTGGCGCTGACGCGGTCGGCGATGAACTTCGACGCGAACACGAAGTCGAGCTGCCGCGTGGCGGTCGCCGGGTTCTGACGACTGTGGTGGTAGGTCGGAACACACTTGCTGTCCTTCGGAAGCTCGTCGGGCCAGGGTTCCGCCTGTCGCCCGGCAGGGTGTTGAGGCCCGAGGAACGTCAGCTCCAACGCCTCGGCTCGTGCGAACACGGTGTCGTAGCGCGCCTTGTTGTACGCCGCTCCGTTCTCCCCGTAGCCGTACAGGATGTTCCAGTCGCCTGACACGACGACTGGTTCGCGCCGCTGGTTCCACAGCAGCGGAGCGAGGTCAGAGAGGACTCGGTGCGCTGAGCCGTCCGCCCACATGGGCGACTCCTTGCCGAAGTACCGCTCCCACGGTGCATACACGCTGACAGCGGTGAACCGCGGCGCGCCGTCGACGGACACCTTTGCCGCCGTGCTGGTGCCGGACCGGCTGATCGGCAAGACGCTGGGGTCTTCGCCGTGGATGTCCCCGCTGATGATCGGCTCGAGTGTGATCCGGTCGGACAACGGCAGGATCGCAGTGCGCCACGGACGCTTCTCCCATCCGGCCGTGGACCAGGTGTCGGTGCCGCCCGGGAGCACCTTGGACTTCAAGTCGCCGGTCGGCTCAGGCACTTCCTGCAGCAGGCCGACGTCGGCGCCACTCGTGGCGAGCTCTTGCCAGAGCGCCAGCTTGTTGAGGTTCCAGGAGATCAGACGGATCACATCTCCACGGTACGCACGCCGTGTGACACCTGCCTGGCGGGGGCGGGCGAGAGTCACCCGTCGCCAGCGTCCAGGACACCCCGACCAACGGCGGTCAGGCAATGTCGGGAAAACCCTGGTACCGCGTGGTCGGGGAGGCAAGAGCCGTCGCCCTGGCGTCGTTGCCTCGGCCACCTGACATCCGGCGCGCGGTTTGCGTGCCGACCGCTCGGAAATGTCAGCGGCGCCACGAGCGACGACGTGTCTGGCGCGCCGCGCTCGGGAACGCCCGACCGGTCGGGCATGGGACCAGACACAGTGGGGATGTCGAGATCAGGCTGAGAATGAGAGTCGAGTCGCGCTCGTTTCTGACACGAAACCTCGGCTCGGACCGTTCGGCCAGGCTGATCTGTTTCGTGGACATGGCATGGCGGAGATCGAAGAAGGCCTACCCGACGTGGGGCCGAGTGGAGTCGGATTCGGCGGGCGGTGCCCAGAGTGTGGAACGGGCTTGGCCGGTGTGAGGGCGCAAGATGTTGGCTTGGTGACCGGTCATTCCCCAGTGCCCCAGGCACGGGGAGTGGAGTCGCGAACGGGAGCGGGCCTGGGGCGATCGGGCCGCCGTAGGAGCCCCATGCATGGACAAGCTGATGCGCCGCCTCCCCTGGACGCAGTGCCCGATCAGCAGGCGAATTCGCTGCAGCGCGCTAGCGCGCACCTGCTCGCTCACCTAGGTACGGCGGCTTCCGGCCACCGGCCGGCCGCACGCCCGGAAGGCGCTCGCGCCGGCGCTGCTACGCCCCCGGCGGTGGTCCCCGGTGGCGGGCCCGGTTGTGGAACCCGCAGGCCGGTCTGCCGTTGGCGGCCACCGTGCGCCCGCCGGCCGACCAGGGCTCCAGGTGGTCGACCTGGCAGCGCCCGGCCGGCTCGTCGCAGGTGGGGTGGAAGCACTCCCGGTCCCGTGCCAGCGCCTGCGGCTCGGCCGCCCCCACCTCCTCCAGCACCGCCTCCAGCACCGCCTCCAGCCCGTCGATCACGACACATCGTGCACCTGTTCGATCCACCGGCGCAAGGAGAAATCGTTGCGTGGCCACGGTTTCTGGTCTCCTGACCCCTTGCTCGGCTCGACGAGCGAGTGCAGGTCGCCTCGTTCAGCGCCGGCGCTTGCGTCGCTTGGCCGACGAGTGCCGGGGCCGGGTGCCGGGAGGGGTGAACCGGCCGCTCGGCGGAGGTCGGGGCGCTGCCGGGAGTGGCCCGAGCACCGCCTCGCGCTCGTCGCGAGGGCGAGCGTTGAACCGAGCCATGAAGGCTTCCATCGCTTCGGGATCGTCGGGCCGGACGCCCTCGGCCGACGCCGCCAGCCAGAAGCGCTTGCCGAAGCTGTGGCGGGACGCATCGGCCATGTGGGCACGGAAGCGGCCCTCGATCCGCTCGAGGTGGTCGATGAGCACGTCGGCAGGCTCGCTGCCGGGATCGAGGAGGTCGGTCTCGGCCAGGAACGCGATGAACGCCTTCGCCTCCTCCATGACGTCCCCGAGCTCTTCCGCCTCGGCGATCACCTTGGCGGGATGGAGCTCGAGGTAGAGCTCGTTCAGGTCGTCGCGCGTCCAGCGGGTGAGATGGCCGTCGAGGAAGCCCCACTTGTAGTGCAGCGGCGACTCAGGCGCTTCTCGATCGACGGCGATCGCCTTCTCCGCTGCCCATGCCGCGAACCTTGCCTTGAGTTCGGCGCGCACGAGCTCATATTCCTCGTCGGTGTCCGGGCTCCACCTGGCCTGCCCGTCACTGCTCACCGCACCATCTTTGCCAGTCAGCGGGGCGCTCACCACGGTTCCACCCACGGATGGGTGGGAGAGCCGCGGATTTCTCCTGCGCCCGGGACCGTCACGACCGTCGCACCGGCGCGCCGGCCGGGCGTCGAACGGTGGGGCGGCGGCAGGCACGGGGACCGTCAGCCCGCCGACCAAGCGACCGCCACTCCGTCCGGCGCCTGCTCGAGGACGGGTCGTTCCGGGAGGCGGTGGACCGGGTGGGCGCGGAGATCGCCGCCCTGCCCTCCCCCGCCGACGTGGCCGACCGGCTGCACGCGGCGTACGGCTGACCCGACGTGCGGCGGGCCGGCGCCTCTGCCAGTGTTCGCGTCCGTGACGACCGGAACCTCTACCGAAGGAGCGGGCGGCCGGCCGGGCGACGCCTGGCGCCGGGCCCTCGCCGAGGCCGCCCCGCCGCAGCACCTCGTCGACGCCGCGCCGCCCCGCCCGCAGCACCTCGAGCCGGAGATGTTCCGGTGGCGACCGGGCGACGAGGACGGCGTGCCCATCCGCCCGTCGCGCCGCCGGGTGCTGGAGGCGCTGCCCGAGGGCGGCACCGTGCTGGACGTGGGCGTCGGTGGAGGGCGGTCGAGCCTCCCGCTGGGCGGCCGTGCGAGCCGCATCGTCGGCGTCGACCGGAGCGAGGAGATGCTGGCCTCGTTCGAAGCGAGCGCCCGCCACGCCGGGATCGACGCACGCGGCGTGCTCGGCACGTGGCCCGCCGTCGCCGCCGAGGTCGAGCCGGCCGACGTGGTCGTGTGCCACAACGCCGTCTACGGCGAGGAGGAGATCGAGCCGTTCTTCGAGGCGCTCACCACCCACGCCCGCCGCCGGGTCGTGGTCGAGGTGTCGACGGTGCCTCCACCGTGGGGCCTGGCGCGGGTGTGGAAGGCCGTCCACGGCACGGAACGCCCCACGCCGCCGGTCGCCGACCTCCTGGAGGGGGTCCTGGCGGCCATGGGCCTGGTCGCCGGGCGGGAGGACGTCGTGGTGCCCGGCCAGGCCAGGGAGGTGACGCCCGAGCGGGTCGCCTTCGCCCGGCGCCGGCTCTACGTCGGCGAGGAGCGCGACGAGGAGATCGCCGAGCTGCTGCGGACGCTGCCCCCGGTGGACGTGACGGTCGCCGCCCTGTGGTGGCCGGGAGCCGCCTGACCCGACCGGCTCCCCGTCGCGTCAGCCGACGGTCGACCGGGTGGCGCTGCGGGTGTCGAGCTCGACGGTCCGGGTGACGTGCAGCGCCTCGAGGAAGCGGCGGTCGTGCGTGACGACGAGCAGGGTCCCCTCGAAGTCGTCGAGCGCCTCCTCCAGCTGCTCGATGGCGGGCAGGTCGAGGTGGTTGGTCGGCTCGTCGAGGACGAGGCAGTTGACGCCCCGGGCCATGAGGGTGGCGAGGATGGCGCGGCTGCGCTCGCCCGGCGACAGCTCGGCCGCCGGGCGCTCGACGTCGTCGGCCCCGAGGGCGAACTTGGCGAGCAGCGACCGCCCCTCCGACAGCGGCAGCCCGGTGGCCGCCAGGAACGAGCGGAGCAGGGTCTGCCCGTCCGCCGACGCGACCCGCGACTGGTCCATCTCGCCGACCACCACGCCGGGCCCGAGCCAACGCGAGCCGCCAGCCAGGGGGATGTCGCCCAGGAGGGCCCGCAGCAGCGTCGTCTTGCCGCTGCCGTTGGGCCCGAGGACGGCGATGCGCTCCTGCCAGCGGACCTCGAGGTCGACGGGCCCGAGCGTGAAGCTCCCCCGCTCGACCACTGCCTTCTCCAGGCGCGCCACCACATCGCCGCTGCGGGCGGCCGGGGCCAGGCTGAGCCGTAGCTGCCACCCCTCCCACCGCTTGTCGACGTCCTCCAGCCGCTCCAGCCGCTTCTCCGTGGCCCGCAGCTTCGACGCCTGCTTCTCGGTGCGGTTCTTGACGAAGCCGCGCCGCGCCTTGTCGTTGTCCTTGGGGTCCCGCTTGGCCTTGGCGACACCCTGGTGCGCCCACTGGCGCTGCATGCGGGCCCGGTCGACAAGGTCGCGCCGCTGCGCCTCGTTCTTCTCGAACGCCGCGTACTGCTGCGAGCGGGCCAGGTCGCGCGCCGCCACGTAGTCGCTCCACCCGCCGGCATACTCCACCGCCCGGTGGTCGTGCTCGGTGAGCTCCACGATGCGCTCGACGGCCCGGTCGAGGAAGGCGCGGTCGTGCGACACCAGCACGACGCCCCCCGCCACGGCGTCGAGGAAGCGCTCCAGCTGGTCGAGCCCGGCGAAGTCGAGGTTGTTGGTTGGCTCGTCGAGGAGGAACACCTCGAAGCGGGCCAGGAGGATGGCGGCCAGCGCCGCCCGAGCGGCCTGACCGCCGGACAGCGCGCCCACCTCGACGTCCAGGCGGTCGGCGGGCAGCCCGACACCGGCGACCACGTCGCCCGCCCTGGCGTCGAGGTCGGCGCCGCCCAGGGCGAGGAACCGCTCCAGCGCCTCGGAGTACGCGTCGACGGCGGCCGGGTCGGTGGCCATCACGCTGGTGAGGCGGTCCAGCTCGTCGCCCGCCGCGGTCACGCCCGTCCGGCGGGCCAGGTAACCGCGCAGCGTCTCCCCGGGCCGGGCGTCGGGCTCCTGGGGCAGGTAGCCCACGGTCAACGTGGCGGGCGCCCTCTCGACCCGCCCGCCGTCGGGCTCCTCCAACCCGGCGAGCACCCGCAGCAGCGTCGTCTTGCCCACCCCGTTGGGCCCGACCACGCCGATCCGGCTGCGGGGGCCGACGGTGAGCGAGACACCGTCGAGGACGGTTCGCCCGCCCCTGGCGAACGTGACGGCCGAGGCGGTCAGCACGCCGGCCAGGCTACGGCCGGTTCCCCATCCGGACGCCGGGAAGCGAGGCCGGGGCACGACGCCCGCTCCCGGCGGCAGAGAAGGGCGGTACGCGCCTGAATCCGCCGCCGGAGCGGCGTTCGCCCGCCGCCGCCCAACGCCCGGCGGTCAGCCGCCGAGGCGCTCCCAGCCCGGGTCGACGGGGCCGACGCCCGAGCCGAGGGCCAAGCCGGCAACGATGGCGCGCCGGCAGAAGTGGCGGGCGGCCACGCAGGCGTCGGCCGGGTCCATGCCCCGGGCCAGCTCGGCGCAGATCGCCGCCGAGAGCACGCATCCCGTCCCGTGCGTGTGCCGGCCGGCGATGCGCCCGCCCTCCAGCCACACGGGCTCGGCCGCGCCGCGTGCCACCAGGCAGTCGGGCGACGAGTCGCCGCCCAGGTGACCGCCCTTCACCACGGCCACGGTGGGGCCCATCTCGACCAGGGCCCGGCCCGCCGCCTCCATGGCCTGCCGGTCGTCGACGGCGAAGCCGACGATGCGGGCCGCCTCCGGCAGGTTGGGCGTGACCACCGTCGCCAGCGGGAGCAGCGCCGACCGGAGGGCGTCCACCGCGTCGTCGGCCAGCAGGGAGTCGCCGTGCTTGGACACCAGCACGGGGTCGACGACCAGGGGCCCGATCCGGTTAGCCCGCACCGCCTCCGCCACGACGTGCACCAGCTGGGCCGACGCCAGCATCCCCGTCTTGGCCGCGTCGACGCCGATGTCCGACGCCACGCTGTCGACCTGGGCCCGCACCAGGGCCGGCGAGACCGTCTCGAACGCCTGGACGCCGACCGAGTTCTGGGCGGTGACCGCCACCACCGCGCACGTCCCCCACACGCCGTGCGCCTCGAAGGTCTTGAGGTCGGCGACGACGCCGGCCCCCCCGCCCGAGTCGGTGCCGGCGATGGTGAGCGCGACGGGTCGCCGGCGGCTCACCGGAACTCGTGCTCCCATCCGCCCGCCCCGAGCGGCTCGCCGGCCAGGGTGCGCTCGCCCGCATCGGCCGTGCAGTACCCGAGCCCGAGTGGTTGGGCGAGCCCCGCCTCGGCGAAGGTGGCGGCCACGTGACCGGCGTTGGTGGCGGTGAAGACCAGCTCGTAGTCCTCGCCCCCCGACAGCGCCTCATCCGGGGTGGCGCCGGGCGCCCGGGGCACGGCGTCGAGGGCGACACCGACCCCCGACGCCGCCGCCAGCCGGGCCAGGTCCGCCGCCAACCCGTCGGACACGTCCACCATGGCCGTCGCGCCGGCCGCCCGCGCCGCCCGCCCCTCGGCCACCCGGGCGCGGGGCCGGCGGTGGGCCAGGGCCAGGGGATGGTCGGGCGCCGCGCTCCCATCCCGCAGGAGGCGGAGCCCGGCCGCCGACGCGCCGAGCCGACCGGTGACGAACACCCGGTCCCCGGGCAGGGCGCCCGCCCGCAACACGGGGGTGCGGTGACCGGTCTCGCCCGCCACCGCCACCGAGACGACCAGCTGCCCGGCGCCCACCAGGTCGCCGCCCACGACGGGGCACCCGTAGGCGTCGATCGCCTGGGCCACCCCCTCGTAGAGCAGGTCGACGTCGAGGTCGGGCGGGCCGCACACGGTCATCAGCGCGTACATCGGGCGGCACCCCATGGCGGCGACGTCGCTCACCGCCACCGACACCGCCTTCCAGCCGACGTCGTCGAGCGACACCAGCGAGAGGTCGAAGTGGACACCGGCCACCACGGCGTCGGACGTGAGCACGAGCGCGCCGGCGGGAGGCCCGACGACGGCGGCGTCGTCGCCGATCCACGTCTGGCCCGCCGGCGGTCCGGGGAGGGCGCGCCGCAGCCGGTCGACGACGGCGAACTCGCCCGTCACCGCCGCGCTCCGCTACCGTCCACGCGCCGGAGCGTAGAGGGAGTGGCCAACCAGGCATGCAAGGCGTCGTCAAGTCCTACGATCCGGCCACGGGTGACGGCGTCGTCGTGCGCGACACCGACCGCCGGGAGCTCGACCTCGCTCCCAACGCCCTGGCCGGGTCGATCCTGCGCATGCTGCGGCAGGGCCAGCGGGTGATCTTCGAGCTCGACGGAGAGGGCCGGGCCAGCCGGCTGCGCCTCGGCTCCGAGGTCGACATGGGGGCGCCGCCGGACCCGCCGGCCCTCTGAGAATCCTCGTCCGGGCCATGGCTCCGGCCGGGGCCCCGGGCCTACGATGGGCGGCCATGACGGCTCCCACGCGCAACAAGAAGCTGCTCGCCTGGGTCGACGACGTGGCGGCGCTCACCACGCCCGACCGCGTCGAGTGGTGCGACGGCTCGGCCGAGGAGTACGACCGGCTGTGCCAGCTCCTGGTCGACAACGCCACCTTCACCCGCCTGTCCGACGCCAAGCGCCCCAACTCGTACTGGGCCCGCTCGGACCCCGGCGACGTGGCCCGCGTGGAGGACCGCACCTTCATCTGCTCCGAGTCGGAGGCGGACGCCGGTCCCACCAACAACTGGCGCCCGCCGGCCGAGATGCGCTCCACGCTCACCGGGCTGTTCCGGGGGTCGATGAGGGGCCGCACCATGTACGTGGTGCCCTTCTCCATGGGCCCCCTGGGATCGCCCATCGCCCACATCGGCGTGGAGCTGACCGACTCGCCGTACGTCGCCGTCAACATGCGGATCATGACCCGCATGGGGACGGGCGCCCTCGAGGTGCTGGGCGACGACGGCGCCTTCGTCCCCTGTCTCCACTCGGTCGGCATGCCCCTGGAGCCGGGGCGGCCCGACGTGGCGTGGCCGTGCAACGCCGACAACAAGTACATCGTCCACTTCCCGGAGACCCGCGAGATCTGGTCGTTCGGCTCGGGCTACGGGGGCAACGCCCTGCTCGGCAAGAAGTGCTTCGCCCTGCGCATCGCGTCCGTCATGGCGCGCGACGAGGGGTGGCTGGCGGAGCACATGCTGATCGTGAAGCTCACCAGTCCCGAGGGCGACACCCGCTACGTCACCGCCGCCTTCCCGTCGGCGTGCGGCAAGACCAACCTGGCCATGCTCGTCCCCTCCCTGCCCGGGTGGAAGGTCGAGACGGTGGGTGACGACATCTGCTGGATGAAGTTCGGCCCCGACGGGCGGCTGTGGGCCATCAACCCGGAGGCGGGGTTCTTCGGCGTGGCGCCGGGCACCAGCGACTTCACCAACCCCAACGCCATGCTCACGCTGGCGGCCAACTGCATCTTCACCAACACCGCGCTCACCGACGACGGCGACGTGTGGTGGGAGGACATGAGCGAGGAGCCGCCCGCCCACCTCACGGACTGGAAGGGCCGGGACTGGACCCCCGAGAGCGGCACCCCGGCCGCCCACCCCAACGCCCGCTTCACCGCTCCGGCGTCGCAGGACCCGGCCATCGCCCCCGAGTGGGAGGACCCCAAGGGCGTGCCCATCTCGGCCATCCTCTTCGGGGGCCGCCGCTCGTCGGTGATCCCGCTCGTGACGGAGGCGTTCGACTGGGAGCACGGCGTGTTCCTGGGCTCCATCATGGCGTCGGAGACCACCGCCGCCCAGGCCGGGGCGGTGGGCAAGCTGCGCCGGGACCCCTTCGCCATGCTGCCCTTCTGCGGGTACAACATGGGCGACTACCTCCGCCACTGGCTGGAGGTGGGCCAGGCCACCGACCCGGCGAACCTGCCCAAGCTCTTCTACGTCAACTGGTTCCGCAAGGATGCCGACGGCCGCTGGCTGTGGCCCGGCTTCGGCGACAACAGCCGGGTCCTCGAGTGGGTCTTCGCCCGCACCGCCGGCCGCGGCGAGACGGTGGAGACCCCCATCGGCCGCCTGCCGCTCCCGGGCGCCATCGACATCAGCGGTCTCGACGTGACCGAGGACGACATGGCCGAGCTGTTGCGGGTGGACGACGGCGACTGGCGGGCCGAGGTCCCCTCCATCCAGGAGCACTTCGACCAGTTCGGCGACCACCTGCCCCAGGCGCTGCGCGACCAGCTCGCCGCCCTGGCCCGGCGCGTCGGCGCGTAGGTCGTCCGCTCGCTCCTGCGGGGGCGAACTTGAATTCCCGACCAAATCCATTAGATTTGTGGGGATGCCGGAGGAGCTCCTCGTCGTCTTCCTCGCCGGGTTCGCCGCCTCGTTCGTCGACGGTGCGCTCGGCATGGGGTTCGGCCCGACGTCGTCCAGCATCCTCCTCGGGACGGGGCTGTCCCCCGCCGGCATCTCGATCACCGTCAACCTGGCCAAGGTGGCGGCCGGCGCCACCGCCGCCGTCGCCCACTGGCGGTTCCGGAACATCGACCGGCGCCTGGTCCGGCGCCTGGCCGGGCCCGGGTGCCTCGGGGCTCTGCTCGGCGTCACCATCCTCGCCCGCGTCGACGGCGACCAGCTGAGGCCCGTCCTGTCGGGACTTCTCCTGGTCATCGCCGCCCGCATCCTCCTGCGGTTCAGCCGCCCGCTCCCGGCCTCCGCCGGCGACGCCGCCCCCGACGGTACCGGCGCGCCGGCCGACCTGCGGGGCACGGAGGCGGTGGCGGCCGTCGGCGGAGTCACCAACGGCCTGGTCGGCGCGTGGGGGCCCATCGTGACCCCGTTCCTGCTCCACCGTGGCCTGGCGCCGCGCTTCGCCATCGGCTCGGTCAACACCGCCGAGGTGGCGGTGGCCGTCGTGGCCTCGGGCTCGCTGCTGGCCTCCGTGGGAGGCAGCGGCATCGCCGTCGGCACCGTGGTCGCCATGCTGAGCGGGGCCGTCGTCGCCGCCCCCATCGCCGCCTGGTCCATCCGCTTCCTCCCGGCCCGGGGGCTCGGCGTCGGGGTCGGCGCCGTGCTGCTCGTCACCAACGTTCGAGAGCTGGCCGGCGCGGCCGGCGTCGGCGCCGCCCGCTGGGCCGGCTACGGGCTGGTGGTGGCCGTGTGCGCCGCCTCCGCCCTGCGCCCCCGCCTGCTCCGGCGCAGCCACGTCGCAGACGCCCCGCTCGCCGTGGCCCGCCGGTAGCCGAGCAGCCCCACCTCGTCTCCCGGTGGCGGCGCTATCGCCGGCTCAGTCACTCCTCGCAGCGCCCCCCGAGGTGCCTGGCCAGGAACGACTCGGCCGCCGCGTAGAACCGCAGGCGGTTCTCCGGCTTGGCGAAGCCGTGCCCCTCGTCCTCGAAGAGCATGTACTGGTGGTCGACGCCCTTCTCCTTCAGGGCGGCCACGAACTGCTCGGACTCGGCCTGTTTCACCCGCGGGTCGTTGGCACCCTGGGCGATCAGGAGCGGGATCCGCACCGACTCCACCCGCGACAACGGGGAGCGCGACCACAAGAAGTCCTCCTCGGTCTCCGGGTTGCCCACGCGGGTGTGGAACTGGGCGACGAGCGGCGCCCAGTAGGGCGGGATGCTCTCGATCAGGGTCCTCAGGTTGGACGGCCCCACGATGTCCACCGCGCACCGGAACAGCTCGGGAGTGAACGTGGCGCCCACCAGGGCGGCGTACCCGCCGTAGGAGCCCCCGTAGATGGCCACCCGCTCGGGGTCGGCCCACCCCTGGCCGACCGCCCACTCCACCGCGTCGACCAGGTCGTCGTGCATGCGCCCGCCCCACTCGCGGTCGCCGGCGCTGACGAAGTCCTTGCCGTAGCCGATGGAGCCCCGGTAGTTCACCTGGAGGCACAGGTAGCCGCGGTTCGCCAACCACTGGGCCTCGGGGTTGAAGCCCCACTGGTCCCGGGCCCACGGGCCCCCGTGGACGTTCAGGACCGTCGGCAGCGACCGGCGGGCGGCACCCGGGGGGAAGGTGGCGTAGCCGGAGATCTCGAGCCCGTCGCGGGACTTGTAGGAGAACGGCTCCATGCCGGCCAGCCGGTACCGGTCGAGCGCCGGCTGGTGGTGGAACAGGAACGTCCCCTCGCCGGTCCGGCGGTCGAACGAGAAGTACGACACGGGGCCGTCGTCGGCGGTGAAGCCGAGGAGCCACACCTGGTTGTCGTCGTCGCGGTTGGCGACCTGCATGTCGCCCGGGTGCAGCGCCCGCATGGCCGCCACGTCGGCCACCAACGACTCGTCCAGCACCTCCCACTCCAGCCGCTCCCGCAGGAACGCCACCAGCTGCGCCTCCCGCGTGTCGGGATGGACCACGACGTCGGTGACGTCGAAGCGGGGGTCCTCGGCCAGCACCTCGGGCTCGCCGCCGGCCAGCGGCAGTCGCACCAGGCGGCCGGCATTGGCGCCCTGGGACGAGATCATGAGCAGAGCCGTGCCGTCGGCCGTGAAGTCGACCGGCCCGGTGCTCAACGAGTCCTCCTGGCCGACCTGGTGGAACGGGCGCCAGTCGTCGTCCTCCGAGTCGCGGACGACGGTCACCATGCCTCCGTCGGGGGTGGGTGCAACGGCGGCCCGGACCCGGAGGTCGCGGTCGGCCACCCACCCGACGAACCCGGGGTTGTCGGCCACCTTCTCGAGGTCGCCGGTGGCCAGGTCCAGCCGGTAGACGTCGTGCAGCTGCGGGTTGTCCTTGTTCAGCCCCACGAGCACGGTGCCCGGGTGATGCTTGGACACCTCGATGACCTGGGCCTGGACACCGCCGAAGGGGGTGAGCTCGCGGTTCTGGCCCGTCTCCAGGTCGACGGCGAACAGGCGCCAGTCCTCGTTCCCGCCCTGGTCCTTGAGGTAGAGGAGGTGGCGGCCGTCGCGCGCCCAGAAGTGCTGGCGGATGCCGCGGTCGCGGTCGTCGGTGACGGCGCGGGCATCGTCGGCGCCGACGTCGCTCACCCACACGTTGAGCACGCCGTCGTCGGGCGCGACCCACGCCAGCCGGCGGCCGTCGGGCGAGATCCGGGGTGCGATGCGCTCGGGGTTGCCGAAAAGGACGTCGCGCGGGATCAGCTCGGGGGTCTTCGCCATGGTCCTCCACGGTAGAGTGCCGCTGCCCGGCAGGTCAGCGAGGAGGCAGCCAAGTGGCCGTTACCGCGTACGTGCTCATCCAGACCGAGGTCGGCAAGGCGGCGCAGGTGGCCGACCAGGTGGCGCGCATCGACGGCGTCGTCTCGGCCGACGACGTCACCGGTCCGTACGACGTCATCGTGCGGGCCGAGGCCGCCTCGGTGGACGAGCTCGGGCGCATGGTGGTGAGCAAGGTGCAGCTCATCGACGGCATCACCCGGACCCTCACCTGCCCCGTCGTCCACCTGTAGCGGCACGGCGCCGGCCCGGCGGCCGCCTCGCAGCCGCGGTCGGTCAGGTGGCGGGGATGGTCATGGCCCGGAGGGCGAGGCCCATGACGAACAGCCCTCCGAGGCCGTACAGCAGGTGGACCCGGTGGCGCAGCTGCTGGCGGTACGAGTAGAGGATGCCGACGGCCGCGATGGCCACGAACCCGTAGAACATGTGGAACTGCGCCCGCTCGGTGTCGCGCCCCGACAGGAGGCGCACGCCGAGGACGACCTGGACGAACACGGCGACCTCGGCGGCAGCCGTGAACCACCACAGCGCCCTCGTCCGCAGCGCCTCGTAGCGGTCGGCGCCCAGCGCCCACAGGCCGGCCACGCCGTTGCCGACCACCACCACCCACGCCCACGCCACGTGGACGTCGCGCAGCGCGGCGATCACCTCGGGGCGGCGCTCAGGGCCCTCAGGCGCGGGTCGCCCGCTGCTCGAGGTCGAACGACCACAGCTCCGAGCCGGTGGCGACTGGCGCCGTCGCGCCCTCGGGCTGGGCGTGGCCCTGGCTGAACGCCTGTGAGGCGACCCACTTCTGGAACGACTCGTCGTCGGCCCAGCGGGTGTAGACGAGCCACGTCTCGCGGCCGTCGGTGGGGCGCAGCAGCTGGAACTCCTCGAAGCCATCGGTCTTCTCGACCTGGCCGGCGCGGGCGGCGAACCGGGCGGCGAGTGCCTCGGCCCGCTCGGCGGGGACGTTGATGGCGTTGATGCGCACGACGGACATGCCGGCGATCTTGGCACGACCCCCGCCGGCCGGTCAGATCGCCCCGGGAGCGATCACCGGCCGGTGAGCGCGGCGGTGAGGATGGCGCGGGCGTCGTCGACGCTCACGGGCCGGACGTTGCCGGCGACGTTCCCGTTGCCCGGCGACGCCTCGGCGGCCGCCTCCACGTCGTCGGCGGTGACGCCGCACTCGGCCAGGGTGGCGGGCAGGCCGAGCCGCTCGCGCAGGCGGGCCGCCGCGCCGGCGGGGTCCGACGGGTCGCCCAGGGCGGTGCCGAGGCGGGCCGCCATGTCGCCGATGGCGTCGAGGTTGAAGCGCAGGGCGTGGGGCAGGACGAGAGCGTTCACCAGTCCGTGGGGCAGCCCGGTGCGCCCACCCAGCAGCTGCGACAGGCCGTGGTGGACGCCCATGGAGGCGTTCTGGAGGCACCGCCCGCCGAGCACGGCGCCCTCGAGCATGGCGGTGCGGGCGGGGAGGTCGGCGGGGTCGTCGACCACGAGCGGCAGCGCCGACGCCACCCGCTCGACGCACGACAGGGCCAGCGCCTCGGCCTCGGGCGACCGGGTCGGCGAGTACGCGCACTCCACCCCGTGGGCCAGGGCGTTCATGCCCGTCTCGGCGCTCACCCGGGGGGGCGTGTCGAGCGTGAGGACCGGGTCGTACACGGCGGCAACCGGCGCCAGCACGGGCGACGACGTGCCCCGCTTGCGCCGCGTCGCCTCGTCGGTCGAGCCGAAGAACGGCGTCAGCTCGGCACCCGAGTACGTCGTGGGCACCGAGACGTGGGGCAGGACGGGGCGGTCCGCCCACGTGGGCGACTCGGGACCGGCCCGCTGCTCGGCGGCGAAGCAGACGGCCTTGGCCAGGTCGGCGCACGACCCGCCGCCGAACGACACCACGCCGTCGACACCCTCGGCGCCCGCCCGGCCGACGGCAGCGTCCACCGCCGAGGTCGGCACGTGCGGCCGAACGCCGGTGAACACCGACACCGACACGCCCGCCGATCCCGCGGCGTCGACGAGGCGGGCGGCCCCGGCGGAGGCGCCCCGCCCCTCGGTCGTCACCAGCAGGGCCCGCCGCATCCCGACGGCGGCGCACAGCTCGCCGACCCGCTCGACGCTCCCCGGGCCGAAGACGATGCGCTGGGCGTACCCGGTGTGGACCCAGCTGGCGCTCACGCCGGCGCCGGCGCCGGTCCCAGCAGCCAGTCCTCCCGGGTGCCCTCCGGAGCGCCCCGGCGGACGAACCACTCGGTGCCCCACATCGCCCGGAAGGTGTCCGCGTCCAGGCGCAGGAAGAACGACGACTCGCTGATCTGGCTGGCGTGGGCGGCCATGGCCTTGCGCTTCTGGTCGAGGTAGGCGGTGACGTCCACGGTGGTGGTGATGAGCTCGCCCGGCGTGCCGAACGTCTCCAGGTCGAGGTCGCCGGCCGCCTCCTCCGCCTCGGGGGTGTCCATCCCCTCGGCCGCCAGGGCCATCATCTCGGTGATCCGGTCACGGTTCATGGTCGACTCGTACACCGCCGGCGTGCCCGCCAGCTCGGCCGCCCGCACGCCCACCCGGTACACCTGGATGTGGTCGGGGTGCCCGTAGTTGCCGTGGTCGTCGTAGACGGTCAGGACGTCGGCCCGCTCGTCCTCCAGGATGGCGGCCAGGCGGGCCGCCGCCTCGTCCACGTCGGCCTGCCAGAAGCAGCCGGGCGCGTCGTTCTCGGGCATGCCGATCATTCCCGAGTCGCGGTAGCCGAGGAACTCCACCCGGGACACGCCGAGCACCTGGGCGGCGGCCAGCGTCTCCTGGGTGCGCCGGTCGCCCAGCGTCTCCCCGGGGGCGAGGAAGCCCTCCTCCACCTCTCCGTGCTCTCCGCGGGTGGCGACCACGAGGACGACCCGGTGCCCCTCGGCGGCCGCCCGGGCCATCGTGCCCCCGCACGCGATCGCCTCGTCGTCGGGGTGGGCGTGGAATGTCACCAGCGTTGCCATCCATCATCCTCGCGCAGGCCTACGGTGGCACCGTGCGCGTAGACGTCGGCACCGTCGAGGAGCTCCGGGAAAAGGGGTGCCTCACCGGGAAGGCGGGCGCCCAGCCGGTGTGCGTGTTCTGGTCCGACGGCCGGGCGTACGCCCTGGACGACCGCTGCCCGCACATGGGCTTCCCGCTGCACCGCGGCACCGTCGAGGACGGCCTGGTGACGTGCCACTGGCACCACGCCCGCTTCGACCTGTCGTCGGGCGGCACCATGAACCCCTTCGCCGACGACGTGCGGGCCTACCCGGTGTCGATCGACGACGGCCGGGTGGTCGTCGTGGTGGAGGAGGCCGGCGAGGCGGCCCGTGCCGCAGTGGTGGCCCACCAGCGCCGGCGCCTGGAGGAGGGCCTCGAGCAGGGCCTCACGCTGGTCACCGCCAAGGCCACGCTGGCCCTGCTGGACGCCGGCGTGGCCGCCGAGGAGGTCGTGCGGGAAGGCGTGGAGTTCGGCACCACCTACCGGGACGCCGGGTGGGGCGCCGGCCTGACGGTGCTCGTCGCCATGGCGAACGTCCTCCCCTCCCTCGATCCCCACGACCGCCCACGGGCGCTGGTCCACGGGCTGGCGTTCGTGTCCCGCGACACCCGGGGCCGCCCGCCGAGCTTCCCGCTGCGGCCCCTCGGCTCGGGCGACGTGGGGCCCGAGCGGCTCGTCGGGTGGTACCGGCGGTTCGTGGAGAACCGCAACGCCGCGGCCGCCGAGCGCACCCTGCTGACCGCGCTGGAGGCGGGAATGGCCCCGGACGACGTGGCCCGGATGATGACGGCGGCCGCCACCGACCACGTCTTCCTCGACGGGGGCCACACCGTCGACTTCACCAACAAGGCGTTCGAGGCGCTGGAGCTGCTGGGCGACGGCATGGCCGCGGCCGTGCTCACGTCGCTGGTCCCGGGGACGGCTCGGGCGGCCCGCTCCGAGGAGGAGGGTCGCTGGCGCCACCCGTCCGACCTGGCGGGACTGGCGGCGGACGCGGCGCTCCGCCTGCCCCACCTGGTGGCGGCGGGAGAGCCCCGGCGGGGGACGTGGAACGACGTCGCCGGGCTCGCCTGGGCCGTGCTCGGCGACGACCCGGCCGGGATCGTCGACGCGCTGTGCGACGCGGTGGCGGCGGGCGCCACGCCCGAGCAGCTGGGCCGGGCCGTCGCCTACGCGGCGGCGCTGCGCATCACCCGGTTCCACACCCAGAACGACCACGGCGACTGGGACGTCGTCCACCACGCCTTCACGTCGGCCAACGCCGTCCACCGGGCGCTCGTGCGCGCCCCGTCGCCCGAGCTGCTGCGCGGCGTGATCCACGGGGCGCTCAAGGTCCACCTCGACCGCTTCCTGAACGTCCCGGCGGCACGGCTGCCCAGCGTCGACGGCGACGTGCGCCTCGAGGAGCTCCAGGCCTGCTGGGACCGGCAGGGCGGGGTGGACGAGGCGGGCGCCATCGCCTACGGCTGGCTGCGCCGGGGCGGCGACCCCGACGCGCTGGTGGCCGCCCTGGGCCGGGCGCTGCTGGCCGAGGACGCCGGGTTCCACTGGTACCAGACCTACGAGGCGGCGGTGCGGCAGTTCTCGGCCTGGCCGGCCGGCTCGGAGGAGGGAGCGCTCGTCCTGGCCGGGTGCGCACGCTTCCTCGCCGCCCACACGCCCACCCGCCGGGAGCTGGCCCAGGTCGTCCAGATCGCCTTCCGGCTGCGACGGGGCGAGGCCCTGTTCGACGAGGGCGAGGCCTAGCCCCGACCCGGCGCCCGACGACCGGATCCGGGTCGTTCGGACTCCGAGTTCGCCCGACGGAGAGGGTGTGGCACGTGTCACACTTCGGCATGGCCGAGTCCCTCGCCCGACCGCGGCCGTTGCGCCTGGGCGTGGCGGTCGGAGGCTTCGAGGCCGAGGGCGGCTACAACCGCCCGGGGCTCCCGGCCAACAACTGGTCGTGGTGGGAGGCGGAAGGGCGGGCACCGAGGAGCGCGTCGCTCAGCGCCTCGTGGCCGCGCTGGGAGGCCGACCTGGCCCGGGCCGCCGAGCAGGGTTGCCGGACCGCCCGCGTCAGCGTGGAGTGGGCCCGGTGCGAGCCGCTCGACGGGCGCCTCGACCGGCGGGCCCTGGGCGACTACTGCCGGCTGCTGGAGACCTGCCACGACCACGGGCTCCAGCCGGTGGTCACGCTGCACCGGAGGGCCCACCCGGCGTGGCTGGGCGTCGACTTCTGGCTGCGGCCCGACTCCCCGGAACGGTTCCGGCGCTGGGTGGAGACGGCGGTGGACCGCTTCGCCGGGCGCACCCACCGGTGGGTGACGATCGACGACCTCAACGTCACCGCCCTGTGGTCGTACCTCGGCGGCCACTGCCCGCCCGGCCGGCGCCTCGACGTGGGGGCCGCCATCCGGTGCCTCGACCACCTCCTCGCCGCCCACGTGCTGGCCTTCGAAGCGGTCAAGGAGCGACAGCCTCAGGCCGTGGTCGGCTTCGGCACCCGGGTGCTGCCCGTCTACGAGCTCGACCGCCTCCTGGTCGACCTCCTGCTCGGGCGGTCCGCGGGCATCGAGCGTCACCATCTCGGGGCCTGGCTGGCCGACCGCAGGGACCGGTACGGCGCGGGCGCCGGCGTGCCCGCCACCGCCGTGACCCGGGCGCTGCGCTGGTGGACGGCGTCGGCCGTGCCCCTCGAGCAGGCGCTGGCCCGGGCCACCGCCGCCGCCTACGAGACCGCCTGCGCGCGTTCGCTGGACGTCGTCCACCTCGGCGCCGACGACGACGACCTCCACCGCTCCCTCCCGTTCCCGCTCCCCCGGCCCGTGCCGGGTGCGGCGTCCGTCTGGCTGGCCGACGCCTGCCGGGCGATGGCCGACGCCGGCGTGCCCGTCGCCGTCGTCAGCGACACTCCGACCGACGACGACCGGTTCACCCGCGACGTCGCCTCCCTCGATCGGGCGGCGGCCGAGGGCGCTCCCGTCGTCGCCTACTTCGCGCGGCCGGCGGCCGTCCGGCCCGCCGCCCGCCGGTCGGCCTCGACCGGCCGGGTCGACCGGCGCGAGCCGACCCTGCCCCTGTCGGGCTGATTCGACCTCGTTCGTTCGCTTCGCTCACTCCACTCGCTCGAGTTGGATCAAGCTCCGGCGGGCGAGCGGAGCTCGCCCGCCTCCGCCCTGTCCCTTTTCCCGGTGTCCGCAGCCGTAGGGGCCGCCTGCGGCGGCGGGGGCGGCCACGGACCGTTATCTGGCGCGCCGCGGGGACACGCCGGCGGCGAAGCGGTAGCGCACTCGGGCGTCGACGTCGTCGACCTCGAGGGCCTGGCGGAAGCGGGGGAACGCCTCCTCCTCGATGCGGCGGTTGACGGCCGGCACGTCGGCGTCGTCGTCGACCTCGACGGTGAGCACGACCTCCGGGCGCGAGCCGTCGCGCAGGAACCGGGCCGAGGCGGCCTGCACGCCCGGGTACGACTCGACGTCGCGGCCGAGCGCCGCCGCCGCGGGCGCCGCCTGGACGAAGGTCGGCCCGCCCGCCCGCTCGCTGAGGTCGAGGCGCGTCACCCGGGCCCCCACCAGCTGGCGGCGCAGCCAGCGCCAGCCCACGTAGGCGACCAGGACGGCCAGGGCCGCCGCCGCCGGCCACAGCCACGGCTCGTTGCGGTCCACGAACGAGCGCGCCGCGTCGGTGATCACGGGGTCGTCGGACGCCTCCTCGCCGAAGGCGCCGAGGCCCCGCGCCACCCCGTAGACGCCGCCGGCGAGGAGGAGCACGCCGGCCAGCGTCACGCCGACGACGTCGGCCCGGTCCGAGCTCCTCACCGCTCGTCCCTCGCCTTCACGGCCACGGCCACGGCGGTGTCGGCCAGCCCAACGGCGCGCAGCCGCGCCGTCGTGGCCTCGGCCACCCGGGGCTGGAGGTCCTTCACCAGACGGCGGTTCGTCGCCGCCTCCACCGTCGCCCGCGCCGGCGAGACCTTGGCCCGGGCGGTGGCGACGCCGTCCACCCGCTGGGCCGTGCGGGCCAGAGACCGCTCCAGGCTCCTCCGGGACAGCTCCGCCCGCGAGCCCCCACCCAGGGGGACGGTGTCGGGCCGACGGCGGGCCACCTGGAGGGCGAGCAGGGCCACGCCGGCCGCGGCCACCGCCAGGAACAGCCACGTCGCCTCCGACGAGCTCCACCGGTCGGCGACGCCCGCCCGGTACCAGTCGCCGTGGGGCAGCACCCAGGGCTGGGCGCCGAACGCCGCCACCGCGATCTCCACCGCGACCACGACGCCGCCCGCCAGCAGGGCGAGCGCCAGCGCGGCGGCCACCGCCCGGTGCAGGAGGCGGGCCGTCACCGGGCCCTCGCCGGGCGGGCCCGGCACCGGGCGGGCAGGCCGGTGACGGTGACGGTGACGCCGCGCACGCCCAGCCCCGCCAGCTCGCCCAGGCGGGCCGTCACCCGCTCGCGGACCCGTCGGGCGGTGGTGGCGACGGGCAGCGGGTACCGCACGTCGACGGTGAGGTCGACCGACACGGCGTGGCCGCTCACCTCGGCGGTGGCGCCGGCCGACGCCGACGACGACCACGGCGCCAGCCGGGAGAGCCCGGTGGCCACGACCTCGACGCCGTCGACCTCGGCCGCCGCCCGTGCCGCGATCTTCTCGCACACCCGCGGCGCGACGGTGGTCACGCCGAGCTCGGTCTCCAGCCGCCCGCCGCCGGCCGGCAGCGGGACGGTGGGGTCGTCGGGCCGCACGGCGGTCGTGCTCACCGGGGCGGGCGGCGGGAGCCGTTGATGTACTCGGTGACGTCGATCTCGCCTTCGACGACCTTGACGACGACGAAGCCGAGGGCGCCGCAGAAGGCGACGATCAGCATGGCGCCGAAGCCCTCGAAGGCGAGGGCGAGGCCGAGCACGAGTCCGACGAACAAGCCGACGGTCGATCGCTGGAGCAGCATGTCTTCCCTCCTGGTGGTCAGCGCAGCCGGCGGGCGTCGCGGCGGCGGCGGGCCAGCCCGGCCAGCCGTCGCAGACCCCGGCGGCGGTGGTGGAACACGACGTCGGCCGTGGCCGTGGACGGCGTCGGCACGGTGGTCGTGCCGGTGAGACGGCGGTAGGCGTCGACGCCGGCCCGGAACCGGTCGGGATCGCCGCCCCGGTCGGGGTGGTGGGCGGCCGCGAACCGGCGGAACGCGGCCCGGACCTCGCGGGGCGAGGCCCCGGGGGCGACCCCGAGGACGTCACCCGGCGGCAACGGCGGGCACCTCCAGGTCGTCGACGAAGACCCGTACGGGCCGGCCGGCGGCGGCGGGCGCCACGGCGGCGGCGACGGCCTCGCCCACCTCGGGGAGCGGCCGGCCCCACCGGGCGACGATGTGCACCTCGACCCCGCCGTCGCCGACGCGCACGCCCGGCACCCGCCGGCCCGGAAGGTACGAGGCGACCTCGCCCACCACGCCCTCGGAGAGGCCGGCGACGTCGGGGCAGGCGGCCGCGGCCTGCGCCACCGCCTCGGGGTCGACGGTCGCCCGCTCGGTGGTCACTGGGCCCGCGGCTCCGCCGGCTCGCTCTCGTCGCCCAGCCAGATGTCGTCGACGACGATGTTCACCTCGGTGACCTCCAGGCCCGTCATGCGCTGCACGCGGTCGATGACGTTGCGCCGCACCGACTCGGCGACATCGGGGATGGAGACGCCGTACTCGGCGACGAGGTCGACGTCGATGGCCGACTGGCGCTCGCCGACCTCGACCTTCACCCCCTGGGTCGGGTTCGGCCCGGTCCCGCCCACCGGCAGCCTCTCCTTGATCGAGCCGAAGGCCCGGGTGGCGCCCGTGCCCATCTGGTGGACGCCGGCGACCTCGCGTGCCGCGATCCCGGCGATCTTGGCGACCACCGAGTCGGCGATCGAGGTCCGTCCCTGGGGCCCGACCAGCGAGGGGGTCCCCCGCTGGACGTCCGGCACCATCGTCGCTTGCTGGGACATGTCGTCCTCCTCTGCCACGTGCGACCGGAGGTTTCTCTACCGAACGACACGACGGCGCAAACGGGCGGAGGCGCCGCCGCTCGCCGGCGACTACATGCGGTCGAGCAGCTGTGCCTTCTTGGCGTCGAACTCGGCCTGGGTGATCACGCCCCGCTGGCGGAGCTCGTCCAGCTTCTCCAGCTGCTCGGGGATGGACAGCTCCCTCGACCCCGACGCCCGGGCCGCGTCACGGGCGCCGGCCCGCTCCATCTCGGTGTAGATGACGTTCTGGACGAGGAAGGGCTTGGGGATGTCGGTGAAGAGCTGCTGGCCCCGCTCGCCACCCGACTCGATGGTGACGTCGCCCGAGCCGATGAGCCGCTCGAAGAGGGTCTGGCTCACGGCGATGTCGTTGACCCGCTCGAGGGGGATCTCCTTGCCCTGCTTGCCGAGCACGCCCACCCGGTGGATGAGGCGGTCGGTGGTCACCACCACGTTGGTGGTCGCCCACTTGGCGTACACGACCGCCAGCCACACGGCAGCGACCACGATGACGACGAGGAAGGCGATGCGGGCGGCGTCGACGTCGCGGAGGGCGACGGCGCCCACGATCCCGGCGACGAGGACGACGACCGGCTTCACGAAGTACCACCAGTGCGGGTGGAGGTCGAGGACGATGTCCTCGCCCTCGTTCAGCAGCTTCCGCGGGAAGGGCACGGGCCCACGGTAGAGCGCGCGGCGGCCCGCCGGGCGGTCCCTACCGGTAGACGGTGCGCCGGAACACGGCGTCGGCCGAGCTCACCCGGTCGAGGAACAGCAGGCCGTCCAGGTGGTCCATCTCGTGCTGCACGGCGCGGGCCTCGAAGGCGTCGGTGCGCAGCACCCGCTCCTCCCCGTCGACCGTCAGGCCCCGCACCACGACGAGGGTGGAGCGGGCCACGTCGCCCGTCAGGTCGGGCACGCTCATGCACCCCTCCCGCCCGTGGACGGGGTCGGACGCCACCAGGACCTCGGGGTCGAACAGGACCACCTCGCCGTGGCACGAGCGGGCCTTGCGGTGCCCGGTCACGTCGATGGCGAACGCCCGCAGGCTCACGCCGATCTGCGGGGCGGCCAGGCCGACGCAGGCGGGCGACGCCCGCATGGTGTCGATCAGGTCGGCGGCCAGGTCCCGGCACGCCTCGTCCACCTTCCCCACCTCGGCGGCCCTGATCTTCAGCACCGGCTCCGGCAGCCGCAACACCGGCCGCACCGCCATCAGCGCATCCGGGCGCCGGCACGGCCGGCTCGCCGGGCGAGCCCTGGCCGCGAGGCGAGCCTCACAGACCCCACCGGCCCCTGGCGGGGCGGCCATCGAACGACGAGAATCGCCGGCGGCCGCTCTCGCCGCCGAAGGCGGCCTCCCCCGGCTGCCGGCCGGGAGGACAGGGCGGAGGCCGGCGGCTCTGCCGCCCGGCCGGAGCACCGCCGGCTCGGCTCGGAACCTCCGGTTGCGAGTCGATTCCCCTCACAGGATGTCGGCCTCGGAGGGGTGGGCCGAGCACTCGACCCCGAGCTCGCGGGCGAGGGCGACGAGGCGGGCGGAGAGGTCGGTGCCGTCGGCGCCGGGCGGGAGGGCGACCTCGAGGATCATGGCGTAGACGGGGCGGGCCGGCTCGCCGATCACCCGGGTGGTGAGGTCCACCACGTTGACGCCGGCGTCGGCGAGGAGCGACGTGAAGCGGTGCACGATGCCGGGCCGGTCGGCGCCGTAGACGGCCACCGACCACGGCTCCCCGCTCGGGCCCGGGCGCACCTCCTCGTCGATCGGCCGGACGTGGACGACGAGGTCGAGGTCGGCGGCGGGGGCGGCCAGCGCCTTCTCCAGGGTGGCCGCGTCCAGCCCCTCGGGGCCGGCCACGACCAGCATGATGGCGAACTGCCCCCGCAGGATCGTCATCGACGAGTCCTCCAGGTTGCAGCCCGACTCGGCGAGGGCGCCGGTGACGGCGGCCACGATGCCCGGCCGGTCGGCGCCGACGGCGCTGAGCGCGAAGTGCGGCATCAGTGCTTCGACCTCATTCGTTCGCTTCGCTCACTCCATTCGGTCGAGTTGGAACGTGCTCCGGCGGGCGAGCGAAGCTCGCGCCGCCTCCGCCCTGTCCTTTCCCGGTGTCCGCAGCCGCAGGGGCCGCCTGCGGCGGCGAGAGCGGCCGCAGACCTTGCGCCTGAGCGAAGCGGACGAATGTGGTCGGACATCAGGCGTCGAGCCGGTCGTGGAGGTGGTCGTCGTAGGCCGACAGGTCGAGCAGCCCGTGGCCCGAGTACCCGAACAGGATCACCCGCTCTTCGCCCTCCTCCTTGGCCGCCAGCGCCTCGTCGACGACGGCCCGGATGGCGTGGCTCGTCTCCGGCGCGGCGATGGTGCCCTGGGTGCGGGCGAACTGCACGGCCGCCTCGAACACCTTCGACTGCGGGTAGGCGACCGCCTCCATGCGGCCGCTGCGGACCAGGTTGGAGATGATGGGGGCGTCGCCGTGGTAGCGCAGCCCGCCGGCGTGGATCGACGGCGGCACGAAGTCGTGGCCCAGCGTGTACATCGACAGCAGGGGCGTCATGCCCGCCGTGTCGCCGAAGTCGTACTCGAAGCGACCGGCCGTCAGCGTGGGGCACGAGGACGGCTCGACGGCCACCAGGCGGACCCCCTCGTCGGCCACGAAGGGCAGCGCCAGCCCGCCCAGGTTCGACCCGCCGCCGCACGACCCGATCACCACGTCGGGGCGCTCCTCGCCCGCCAGGGCCAGCTGCTCCTTCGCCTCCAGCCCGATGACGGTCTGGTGCAGCAGCACGTGGTTGAGCACCGAGCCCAGGGCGTAGTGCGTGTCGGGGCGGGAGGCGGCGTCGGCGACGGCGTCGCTGATGGCGCTGCCCAGCGACCCGGGATGGCTCGCGTCCGCCACCGGCGACGGGACGACCCGGCCGCCCCACGTCTCGATCATCATCCGCCGGTACGGCTTCTGGTCGTACGACGCCCGGACCATGTACACCATGCAGTCCAACCCGAACAGGGCGCTGGCGAACGACAGGGCGCTCCCCCACTGCCCGGCGCCGGTCTCGGTGGCGAGCCGGGTCGTGCCCTCGGCCTTGTTGTAGAAGGCCTGGGGGACCGCCGTGTTCGGCTTGTGCGACCCGGCCGGCGACACCGACTCGTCCTTGAAGTAGACCCGGGCCGGGGTGTCGAGCGCCTGTTCCAGGCGGGTCGCCCGCACCAGCGGGGTGGGCCGCCACAGCCGCAGCACGTCCAGCACCTCGCCGGGGACGTCGATCCACGGCTCGGCCGACACCTCCTGGCCGATCAGCGCCATCGGGAACAGCGGCGCCAGGTCGTCGGGGCCCACCGGCTCGCGCGTGGCCGGGTGGAGGGGCGGGTCCAGGGGCGTGGGCAGGCTCGGCACCACGTTGAACCAGGCCTCCGGGACCTTGTCGGGCGGCAGCGTCCAGCGCATCGTTCTCCTCTCCCCTCGGCTCGGGCGATCCTACGACGGCCCCCGGCGCGAAACCTCTGGACACGAGCGCCCCCGAAGGCGTACCTGTGGCGTCATGGACAACCCCGCCCCGAAGGTGCGCATCGTGGACGGCAAGGTGACGTTCGAGGCCGACATCTCCCCGCCGGCCGACCCCGACGTGCTCGTGGCGCTCAACCCCTCCGACGAGGGCGTCGAGGAGGCCAACCCGGCGCGGGTGCCGCCCGAGCGCTGGATCACCCTGGCCGGCGGCTGACCGGCCCCGCCTCCGGCCCTACGACCAGCCGAGCTCGTCGAGGCGGTCGTCGTCGATGCCGAAGTGGTGGGCCACCTCGTGGACGACGGTGACCCGGACCTGCTCGGTGACCTCGTCCTCCTGGTCGCACACGGCGCAGATCGCCCGGCGGAAGATGGTGATGCGGTCGGGCAGGGCGAAGCCGCCGTACTCGTAGCGCTCGGTGAGGGGGATGCCCTCGTACAGCCCGAGCAGCCCGGCCGGGGGCGACGTGTCGTTCACCACCACCGCCACGTTCTCCATGAGGCGCCCCAGCTCGGGCGGGAGGTCGTCGAGGGCCTCGGCCACCAGCTCACCGAACCGCTCGGGAGGCACGTCGATCACGCGACCGCTCAGGCCAGCTTGTCGGCGATGCCCCCGGCTGCCCGCAGCGCCGTCCCGTCCGCACCCTGCGTGCTCCACGCGAACGACGGTCGGCGCACCGCCTCCTCCAACATGTCGTCGAGGAGGCGGCGGAAGGGGACGGCCGGGTCGACCCACAGGTAGCGGGCCAGCGACCCCGGGATGGTGTTGATCTCGTTGACGTAGAGCTCGTGCCCGTCGTCGCCGGCGGCCAGGAAGTCGATGCGGGCGACGCCCCGCAGGCCGACCAGCCCCGCCACCGTGCGGGCCATCTCCCGCAGGCGGTCGGCCACCGCGTCGGGGACGGCGGCGGGCAGCTCGCGCGGCGCACTGGCCATGCCCTCGCCGCCCAGGTACTTGTCGCCGTACCCGAGGATGTCGCCGCCCGCCGCCCTCAGCGGGCGCTCGATGTTCGACAGCTGCAGGTCGGGCCACGACCGCACGGACACGTTGAGGTCGTAGGCGTCCCGGCGGTACGGCTCGGCCACGGCGCCGGCCCGCAGGTGGGGGACGGCCGGCAGCAGGGCCACCGCCGTGGCCACGTCCCTGACCACCTGGATTCCGATCGAGCTGCCCCCGAAACGCGGCTTCACGATGCACGGCCCCTCCCACGGGACCCCGGTGGTCGACGGGGTGAGCGCCACGCGCGGCAGCGACGGCAGCCCGGCGGCGGTCACCACGCCCCCGAACGCCAGCTTGTCCATGCCGAGGGCCGCCCCCGCCACGGTGGGCCCGGTGTAGGCGATGCCGGCCAGGTCGAGCGCGGCCTGGACGCTCCCGTCCTCTCCCGGTCCGCCGTGGCAGCAGTTGACGACGGCCGACAGCTCGAGCGCCCGGCGCCGGCCGAGCAGGCCCTCGCCCGCCTGGAGGCGCAGCTGGCCCGCCCGGCGGGGGACGCCGTCGGCGAACGCCTCCGCCTCCAGGCCGGCGTCCACCTCCCAGAAGCGCCCGTCCTTGGCCCAGTAGACGCCGGTGACGTCGCCCAGGGCGCGGGCCGCCTGGAGGCCGGTGAGGATGCTCACGTCGTGCTCGGGGGACGGCCCTCCGAAGAGGACGGCGGGCTTGGGCAACGGTTGCGCTCCTCGGCGTGGTCGCGATCGGGCGGACGGGCGGACGGGCGGCGGCGGGTCAGGGGAAGTGGTCGGGCAGGTCGTTCTCGTAGAGGACGGCGTCGCCCTCGCCGACGTGGTCCCGTACCCACGCCACAGCCTGCTCTCTCGTCTCGACCGGCACCACTCGCGCACCCCGCCCGGCCGCGCCCTCCAGCAGCGCCCGCCGGTTGGTGTGGCCGACGACCAGCAGGTGGGTGGCCGCCTCGGCCGCCGCCTCGGCGAACCGGGCGTTCTCCTCGTGCTGGCGCCCGCCCAGCTCCACCATGCCGGGCGTGACGACGACCCGCAGCTTCCCCGGCGCACCGTGGCGGGCCAGCGCCTCCAGCGCCCTGGCCGCGCCGGCCGGGTTGGCGTTGTACGTGTCGTCGATGACCGTCGCCCCCGAGGCCGTCGTCGACACGGTGAGGCGGTGCTGGGCCGTGGGCAGGCCCCCCAGGCGCGCCGCGAGGTCGTCCTCGGCCACGCCCACCTCCAGGGCGGCCGCCACCGCGCACGCCACGTTGGTGGGGTGCCCGCCGCCCGACGTGCCGACCATGCGTCCGCCGACGCGCACCTCACCGTCGACCACGGCGACGTCGGCGTCGGGCGAGGCACCCGAGCACCGCACCACCTTCCGGCCCGCCGCCGTGCGGCCGGCGGCCAGCTCGGCCAGGTGGGGGGAGTCGACGTTGAGAACGGCCACCCGGGCCCGTTCCAGGATCTCGGCCTTGGCGGCGGTGATGTTCTCCTCGCTGCCCATGCGCTCGAGGTGGACGGGCCCGATGGCGGTGATGACGGCCACGTCGGGCGGGCACCACCGGCACAGCTCGGCGATCTCGCCCCGGCCGTAGGTGCCCATCTCGGCCACGAAGACCTCCGTCCCCGGCGTCAGGTTCTCGTTCACGGCCCGGGCCAGCCCGGCCCGGTTGTTGAAGCTGGCCGGGGTGGCGACCACCGACCGGCTGCCGGCGACCAGATGGGCCACGTAGCCCTTGGTCGTGGTCTTTCCGTAGGAGCCGGTGATGGCGACGACGGTGGGCCCCACCTTGGCCAGGCGGGCGGCGGCGTCGCGCACGAACGGCTCCACCAGCTTGCGCTCGAGGGGGGCGGTCACCGCGAGGGCGACGTCGACCAGCACCGGGGTGAGCGCGGCGGCCAGCACCGCCACCGTCGGCCCGTCACCCGTGACCACGCCGACGGCGACGACGCAGCCCTGGGCGGTGGCCCAGACGGCGGCCAGCGTCTTGAGCCGGCGCGTCCACGCCAGCTTGGCCGTGCGCCCCCGGAGCGAGAGCCCGAACGGCCCGGCCGCCACCGCGCCGGCGGCGACCACGGCCGACAGCGGCGAGCCGACCGACAGCACCACCCCGAGGGCGACGGCCACCGCGAGCACGCGGTTCGCCCCGAGCGACCACCAGCGGACGGCGAAGCGGGAGACCGACCCGGGCAGGTAGTGCTCGCGCTGCGCCACCCGCAGCCAGCGCAGGCCGGCCACGGCGCCGGCCACCAGGCCGGCGACCACCGCGAGCACGCTCATGCCGGCGCGGCCAGGCGGCGGGCGACGGCCTCGCGCAGGGCCGCCGGCGCGGTGAGGGGCGTGTGGTGGCCGGCCCCGGGCACGAGGTGCAGGGTGGCGTCGCCCAGGAGCCGGCTCGCCGCCTCGGCCACGGCCACCGGGACGTCGGCGTCGTCGTCGCCCCACACCAGCTCGACGGGGCAGGCGACGCGGGGAAGCACGTCGTCGTAGGTCTCGTTGACGGCGCGCACGTGGACCGAGCGCATCACGCCGCCGGCCGCCCGGTAGTCGGCCGAGCCGTAGCGCCGGCGGAGCGCCTCCATGCGCCCGTCGGAGAGCAGGCCCCGCCGGTGGAGCGCCCTGCCGACCCGGAACGCCGGCGCCGGCCGGCGCCCGGGCGCGTCGGGCCGGCGGACGAGGGGGACGCCGGTCAGCACCAGCCCGCCGACCCGGTCGGGGTGCGCCGCCGCCAAGTGGACGGCCACCCGGCCGCCGAAGGAGTGGCCGAGCACGACGGCGGGCATCGCCATCTCGTCCAGCACGGGTGCCACCGCCGCCGCGTACTCGGCCGCCCCCCACGCCTCGGGCGGTTCGGGCGTGGCGCCGAAGCCGGGCAGGTCGAGGGCCACCGCGTCGAGGCCGTCGAGGGTGGCGCGGAAGTCGGCTGACGACCGCCCCCACCCGTGAAGCGCCAGCACGGCCGGGCGGCCCGACCCGAAGGAGGAACCGAACAGCCGCCCGTCGGCGAAGGCCTGGAGCACGGCGGTTGAACCTACCGGACGACCGTTCCGGGAGACCGGAGCGGCCCCGCCACCTCGCCCTGGCGCAGGCCGGCGCCCGCGGCGGCCGGCTCAGGGACCCGGCGGGAGCGCCGGGTCCTGAGCCGCTTCCGTCTACTTGGCGCTACCAGCGCCGGCCGTCCTACCCGAAGAAGAACTCCATGAGGGTCTCACAGTCCTCCCAGGGCGTGTCCCCGGGGAACACGGGCACCACGGCGTTGCCGGCCTCCCACAGGGCCTCGCCGGCACGCCCCGTGTGGAGGTTGGCGTGGTGCGCCTGGAGGGGAACCGAGTGGCCATTCGCCAACGGCCTGCACTTTTTGATGCTGAGGGGCCACTCGCCGGTTTCGTCGAGTTCGATCCCGGTCAGGAGCAGGTGCGAGTGGGGGGGCACGTCCTGCGACCCCGCCGGGCTCACGAACCCCGCCCCCGCAATGGCCGCCAACGCGGCGAATGCAAATGCTCGCTTCATCATCGCCATGCCCCCCGCTAAGAACGGACACGATCACGCGCCGTGGCGGGAGTCTAAACACGAGACGGCGAGCAGCGCAATGACTGCTGGGCCCTCACCGGCCCGAAGTCCAATGGGGCGCGCCTGCTACTGCTGGAATGGCGACTTCGAGGTGCTGCTCGTCAACGCCGCCCACCCCGACCACCTGGAGCCGCACGACCGCACCATCGGCGCCGCCTGGCTGACACCGGTCTGGGGACGCCGTGTGGACCGACGTGGGGACAACCGGGAATGTCCGGGGACGAGCTGAGGATTTTCCTCCTGGCTCTTGACGGCCGCCGCGCCAGGGTTCACACTGCCATCACTTCAGCACGACGCCACCGCGGCGCCGAGGAGGAGTGGCCCCAGGTCACTCGCCACGGCAAGGCGGGAACGTCAGGCTGGAGAGGATCGAAGCCAAAACGTCGCCGGAACGCCGGACCGCCGAAAGGCGGGAAGGTGGGAAGGCGTCAGGAAGCTGAGATCCGACCTGGACCGGCCCCGAGGAGCAGCGAAGCGCAAGCGGAGCGGCTACTTGGGGCCGTTCCGCGTCCGGGCTCCGGTCGTGCTCGCCTCGACGCGACCGCGACCATCCACCGCGCGGTCACACCCCGTCGGTACGTTCGCCGGTATGGCGTTGCTCGAGGGGCTCGACCCCGCTCAGCTCCGGGCGGTGGTGTCGGAGGCGCAACCGCTGTGCGTCCTGGCGCCGGCCGGCTCCGGCAAGACGCGGGTGCTCACCCGCCGCATCGCCCACCGCGTCGCCACCGGGCAGGCCGACGCCGCCCGCGTGCTCACCTTGACCTTCACCCGCAAGGCGGCGGGCGAGCTGCGGGGCCGCCTGGGGTCGCTCGGGGTGCGCGAGCCCATCGCCGCCGGCACGTTCCACGCCGTGGCCTACGCCCAGCTGCGGCGGCGATGGGCCGACCGGGGCGAGCGCCCGCCGGTGCTGCTCGAGCGCAAGGCCCGCCTGCTGGCGCCGCTGCTCCCCCGCGCCCGGACCGGCGCGGCGGCCAGGGCGACCGTCCAGCCCGGCGACCTGGCCGCCGAGATCGAGTGGGCCAAGGCCCGCCTCGTCCCCCCGTCGCGGTACGAGGCCGAGGTGGAGGCCGCCGGCCGGCGCCCCCCGGTCCCGCCGGCCACCATGGCGGTCCTCTACGAGCGCTACGAGAACGAGAAGCGCCGCAAGGGCCTGGTCGACTTCGACGACCTGCTGATGCTGTGCGCCCTGGCCCTGGAGCAGGACCGGGAGTTCGCGGCGGCCCAGCGCTGGCGGTTCCGCCACCTGTTCGTGGACGAGTTCCAGGACGTGAACCCGGTGCAGTTCCGCCTCCTCCAGGGCTGGCTGGGCGACCGCAGCGACCTGTGCGTGGTGGGCGACCCCGACCAGGCCATCTACTCCTGGAACGGCGCCGACCCCACGCTGCTCACCGGCTTCGAGCGCCGCTTCCCGGGCGCCGAGGTGGTGCGGCTGGACCGCAACTACCGCTCCACGGCGCAGATCGTGGCCGTGGGCCGGGCCGTGCTGGGCGGCGGCGGTGGCGACGGCGGGCACGACGTCACCGCCGTGCGGGGCGACGGGGCCCTGCCGGCGGTGCGACCGTACGACACCGACGCCGACGAGGCCCGCGGCGTGGCCCGGGCCCTGCGTCGGGCCCACCGGCCCGGCGTGCCGTGGTCCCACCTGGCCGTCCTGGCCCGCACCAACGCCCAGCTGGTGCTGTTCGAGGAGCGCCTCCGGGCCGCCGGCATCCCGTGCCGCCTGGGCGGCGGGGCGCTGCTGCTCCGCCTGCCCGAGGTGCAGGCGGCCCTCGAGCACCTGCGGTCGCTCCCCCCCACCACGCCGTTCGTCTCCCGCCTGGCCGACGTCGAGGCGGCGGCCGCCGAGGGCGGCGCCGAGGAGCGCCGGGCCAACCTGGAGGCCGTCGTCCGCATGGGCCACGACTACGCGGCGGTCGACGCCGCCGCCACCGTCGACGGGTTCGTCGCCTGGCTGGCGGCCGGCGACCGGGGCGACGGCGCCGACGGCGGGCGGCCCACCGACGCCGTCGAGCTGGCGACCTTCCACCGGGCCAAGGGCCTCGAGTGGCCGGTGGTGTTCGTCACCGGCCTGGAGAAGGGGCTGGTCCCCATCGGCCACGCCACCACCCCGGCGGCGGAGTCGGAGGAGCGGCGGCTGCTGCACGTCGCCCTCACCCGGGCGGTCGACGAGGTCCACGTGAGCTGGGCCGAGCGGCGCACGTTCGGCTCGTCGTCGGTCGCCCGAAGCCCGTCGCCCCTGCTGGGCGCCATCGAGGACGCGGTGGCGGCCATGGCCGCCGGCGGCACGCCCGGGGAGTGGCGCGAGCGCCTCGCCGCCGAGCGGGCCAGGCTGCGCGCCCTGCCCGGCCCCGGCCCCGGCCGCCACCGCCCCGGCGCCGGCGCCGACCCGGCCGTGTGGGAGGCGCTCACCACGTGGCGGGCGCAGGCGGCGCAGGCCTCGGGCGTGCCCGCCCACGTCATCTTCCACGACGCCACCCTGGCCGCGGTGGCCGAGGCCCGCCCGCGCAACCGGGCCGAGTTGCTGGCGCTCCCGGGCCTCGGGCCGGTGAAGGCCCAGCGCTACGGCGACACCCTGCTCGCCGTGCTGGCGGCCTGCGGCTCGTAGTCTCCACCGGTGCGGTTCCGGGTCGAGCAGCGCTTCGACGGCCCGCCCGACGTGGTGGAGGCCGCCCTGCTCGACCCCGCCTTCGTCTCCGAGCTCTCCCGGCTGCCCGGGCTGGGGGCGCCGGAGGTGCTGTCGCACGAGGTCGACGGCGACGTGGTGCGCCGGCGGGTCCGCTACCGCTTCACCGGCGACCTCGCCCCGGCGGTCACCGCCGTGGTCGACCCCGACCGCCTCACGTGGGTGGAGGACACCTCCTACGACCTGCGCTCGCACCGGGGGGACCACCGGGTCCGCCCCGACCACTACGGGGGGCGCCTGAAGGCGTCCTACACCACCCGGGTGGAGCCGGACAGCGACGGCACCCGGCGGCTCACCGAGGGCGAGGTGACCGTCCGCTTCCCGTTGGTCGGCGGCCGGGTGGAGAAGGCGATCGTGTCGGGCCTGGCCGAGCATGCGCGCCTCGAGGCCGACGCGCTGTCGGAATGGCTGCGAAATCCAAACAGGGGTTGACTCGCCACCACGCGCGGCGCGACAACAACGACATGCGTACCTTCCTGTGGCCGGCGGAGGACGGGTGGCCCTATCCCGACACCGGCCCGGAGGTCGCCGACCCCCAGGGTGAGGTCGACGAGGACCTGCTCGACCTCCACGCCCGCTCCCCCCGCCTGTTCGCCGCCCTCGACGCCGTCGAACGCCAGGTGATCACCCGGCACTACGGCCTCGACGGCGCCCAACCGTGCTCGATGAAGCAGCTGCACAACGAGACGGGCATGTCGAGGGCGGAGTTGCGCGAGGCCCTGGGGTCCGGGCTCGGCAAGCTGCGCATGCAGCTCGGGAGCTGAGGGTTGCCGCTCGTCCGTGCCGGCCGTTCGTGCCACCTAGGATGACGGGAGCCATGCCGCACTGGATGTCCATCGAGGTGATCGACGGGTCGTCGGCGGCTTCCCTGTGGGCCGACGCCCATGGCGACGCCCTGGTCGAGTCCGCCTTGTCCACCGGTGCCGTCGACTGGTCGTGGCACCGCCACACCTGGGGCGTGGTCTTCGAGGTCGCCTTCACCGACGAGGAGGCGTGGGAGCGGTTCCGGGGCCTGCACGGCGTGCGGGCGGCCCTCGACGCCGTCCCCGACCCCGACTTCGGGCTCGTCATCTCGCGTGGCCGCGGCGGCAGCGCCGGCACCCGTGACCCCCGCCGGCCCCCGCTGCTCAGCGGCTCGGGCGCGGCCGCCCTCCCCCTGCCGTTCGACCTGTTCGGCGAGGACGAGTGGCGGGTCTCCCCCGCCGACCTGCTCGACCTGCGGCGCCTCAGCCTCGCTCGCTGACGCCTGCGCGGGCCCTCAGTCCGCCACGTCCACCAGCAGGGGCGCGTGGTCGGACGGGAGCTTTCCCTTGCGCGCGTTGCGGTCCACCAGCGTGAACGTCACCCGCTCGGCCAGCGGCTTCGACACGAGGACCAGGTCGATGCGCATGCCGCGGTGGTTGTGGAAGTCGCCCGCCCGGTAGTCCCAGTACGTGAAAAGCCGGTCCTCCTGGCGGACCAGCCGGAAGGCGTCGACCAGGCCCCACTCCCGCAGGTGGGCCAGGGCGGCCCGCTCGGGACCGGTCACGTGGGTCGAGCCGACGAACGCCGACGGGTCCCACACGTCGCGGTCCTCGGGCGCCACGTTGAAGTCGCCGCACACGGCGACGGGCGAGCGGGGGTCGGTGGTGTTCTCCAGATGGCGGCGCAGTCGCTCCAGCCACGACAGCTTGTAGGCGTAGTGGTCGCTGCCCACGGCGCGCCCGTTGGGCACGTACACGCTGGACACCCGCACCCCGCCGCACGTGGCCGAGATCAGGCGGTTGTCGGGGTCGGCCTCCAACCCCTCGCAGAAGCCGTCGACCACGTCGTCGATGCCCACCCGGCTGAGGATGGCGACGCCGTTCCACCGGCCGTTGCCGTGGTGGGCGCTGGAGTACCCCAGGG